>CANHGF010000026.1 GCA_947460065.1 Comamonadaceae bacterium | reverse complement strand
ATAGGCCGCATAGGTGCTGGCGAACATGGTGTCGCCGCCGCCGTCGGGCGGTATGGTGTGGTTGTAGAGCATGCTGCCCAAAGGCGGCATGGGCGCGCAGGACTGGTCGCTGTGCCAGCTCTCGCCGGAGATGCGCTGCGAGGTCTCGTCGTAGTGAAAGCGGCGCACCAGCGGATGGTCGGTCGGCTTGCTGATGGTTTGCGCGCCCACGTGCTTGCCCAAAGGGCCGAACAGGCTGGCAAAGCGAATTTGGTCGTCGAAGCTGATTTTCTGGTCGCGAAAGAACAGCACCTGGTGGCGCACAAAGGCATCTTTGACCTCAGCCTGCTGCTGCTCGGACAGAGGCTGCGTCAGATCGATGTCGCCGATTTCTGCGCCGATGTGCGGCGAAGCCGGTGTGACGCTGATGCTCTGGTAAGCCGCCGCAGCCTGGGCGGGGGTGCGTGCGGCTATCGGCGCGCCGACGGTGGCGGTGAACATGGGTGGGTGCTCCTGGTGGCGTGGACCTTTCGGTCCGGACATGGACGCTGCCGGGATCAGCGGGCGCCTTATTGCTTCGGATCCTAGGTGTTTTTTTACGCCTTTGCAAGTACACTGCCCCAGCAAAATGCAAAAAGCCCTCTCGTCATCTGCTTTGGGTCCTATGAATGCCGCCGCCGGGGCCGGCCGTGCCCCTAGAGTCGCTAAGGCCCCTAAAGCCATTGAGGCCACCAAAGCCCCGAAGGCTCCTAAGGCCCGCGGCACTGCGCCTCGCCGCGCGCCGGCGCGCCAGCGCCTGGACGAGAGCCTGGGTTTTTTGATCGCCGAGGCCGAGCGGGCTTCCAGGCGGGTACTGTTTACCCGCATTGCCGAGCACGGCATACGCCGCGGCGGCTGGTTTGTGCTGCGCGCCCTGTGGGAAAACGAAGGCATGACCCAGCGCGAGCTGGCGCAGCGCCTGGGCCTGATGGAGACCTCGGTGCTGGAGATGGTGCGGGCCATGGAAAGCGACGGCCTGGTCACCCGCACCCGCGATACCGAAGACAAGCGCAAGGTTCGCATCCACCTGAGCGCCCAGGGCCGGGCGATCGAGCCGCAGCTGATGCAGGTGGCCCAGACCGTCAATGACCAAATGGTGCAAGACCTCACCGAGGCCGAAGCGGTGCTGCTCAAGCTGCTGCTCAAGAAGGTGCGCGCCAGCCTGTTGGGCGACTCAGCGGCTCAAGGCATCAACCCCATCAGCCTATGAGCCCCAAGCCCTCTGTCCTGATCTGCGGCGCCGGCATCGCCGGCTGCGCGGCAGCCATCGCGCTGGCCCGCCAGGGTTGGTCGGTGCAGCTGATCGACAAGCAAGACGCCTGGCGCTTTCAGAGCTCGGGCATCTTTGTCTACAGCAACGGCCTGAGTTACTTTCATGAGCTGGGCGTGATGCAGGCCATGGTGGCCAGCGGCTTTGAAATTGCCGACGGCCGCAACGTCTACCTGCATGCCGATGGTTCGCCCCTGGCCGATACCTTTTATCCCGGCGCCTATGCGGGCCTGACATTGCCGCCCATCCTGGGCATACGCCGCGCCGAGATGCACCGGGTACTGGCCGGCGAGCTGCAGCGCCTGGGCATCAGCGTGCAGCTGGGCACCAGCATCGAGACGGTGAGCAGCGATACCCAAGGCGTCGATGTCACCCTCACCGACGCTCGCTCGCTGCGCTGCGATCTGCTGCTGGGCGCCGACGGTATACGCTCGCGGGTGCGCGAGCTGCTGTGGCCGCAGGTGCAGCCGCGTTACTCGGGCTTTGGCGTCTGGCGCAGCGTGCACCGCCGCCCGCCCGAGCTGCGCGAGAAGATCATGATGATGGCCCCCGGCCTGCGCCTGGGCATCATGCCGATCTCGCAGGAGCAGCTGTATCTGTTTGGCACCGTCAGCGCAGGCGCTGGCGTCTGGCATGAGCGCGCGCAGTGGCCGGCTTTGATGCAACAGGCTTTTGCCGTTTTCCAGGGGCCGGTGCGGCCGCTGCTCGATGAACTGGGCGGCGACTGCGAGGTGCTCTACACCGCGGTGGAAGAGATCATCATGCCCGCGCCTTGGCACCAGGGCCGGGTGCTGCTGATTGGCGATGCCGCCCATGCCAGCACGCCCTTCATGGGCCAGGGTGGGGCGATGGCGGTGCAGGACGCGGTGGTGATCGCCCGCCTGCTGGCGCGCGGCGGCATAGACGCTGCGCTGGCCGATTTCGGCCGCATCCGTGCGCCGCTGTGCCAGTTTGTGCAGGACGTCTCGCGGCAGGTCGGCATCACCGGTGCGCAGACGGACCCGGCCGCGCACCAGAGCATCACTCAGGCGGTGGCCGACAGCGGCCAGCAAAGGGTGGATGATTTTTACCGCCGGCTTCAAGCCCTGAGCGCGCATGACGGGCAAGCTGCACACGACGCACAAGGGCCCACCAGCCCTGCATGACACCCCCCTACCTTCAACATCGATAGAACGGAGACAGCCCCATGAGACGAACCCTGTTGCTCAGCGCCCTGGCCAGTGCCCTGCTGGTGTCCCTGCCCAGCCAGGCGCAGACCTATCCGAACAAGCCGATCCGCATGATCGTGCCCTTTGCCGCTGGCGGCTCCTCCGATGTGATGGCGCGCGGCCTGGGCAAGCAACTGGCCGAGCAAATGGGCACGCAGGTGGTGATTGAAAACCGCCCCGGTGGCGGTGGCGGGCCGGCCATGGAGGCGGTGGTCAAGTCACCCGCCGACGGTCATACCTTGCTCTACGGCACCATAGGCACCAACAGCGTGGCGCCGGTGCTGTTTAAGAACCTGCCGGTCGACCCCAACCGCGACCTGCTGCCGGTCTCGCTGCTGGCGCTCAACCCCAGCGTGCTCATCGTGCATGCGGGTCTGCCCATCCAGAGCCTGCCTGAGCTCATCGCCTATGCCAAGGCCAACCCCGGCAAGCTCAGCTATGCCTCGGCCGGCAATGGCTCCATCTCGCACCTGGCCACCGAGCTGCTCAAGACCACCGCACAGATCGACATGCTGCATGTGCCCTACAAAGGCGGCGGCGCGGCCTCGGCCGATCTGCTGGCCGGCAACGTCTCGCTGATGATCGAGACCATCACCAACGCCCAGACCCTGGTCAAGACCGGCAAGGTGCGCGCGATTGCCAATTCCGGCAGCCGTCGCTGGCCGACCGCGCCCGATCTGCCCACCTTTGCCGAGGCGGGGGTGCCGGGCTACCAGGTCGACAGCTGGACCGGCTTGTTCATTGCTGCGGGCACGCCCAAGGCCATCGTGGACCGGCTCAACAGCGAAGTGGCCAAGGCCAGCCGTGACCCCGGCTATCGCCAGGCCATGACTCAGCTCGGCGTGGAAGCGACCAGCTCCACGCCCGAGGCCTTCACCGCCTTTGTGCGCGCCGAGATGGCCAAGTGGGCCCGGGTGGTGCAGCTGACCGGCACCAAGGTCGACTGAGCCGCGGGGCTTTCGCGGTGTCGTGGGAGCTGCGCCCTCGCAGCGATGGCGGCGCTTGATCGAAGGCTGCATCGCGCCGGGGCGGCGCTCCCACAAACTCACATCTGCCGCCGGCTTCAGGTGTGGGAGCCGGGACTCACCAGAGCGATTTGTGAGCAGGGCTCAAGGTGAGCGGCGTCGGAGCAGGGCCTAAGTAGAGGGGTGTGGGAGCTGCGCCTAAGTAGAGGGGTGTGGGAGCTGCGCCCTCGCAGCGATGGCGGCGCTTGACCGAAGGCTGCATCGCGCCGGGGCGGCGCTCCCACAAACTCGCAGCAGTCACAGGCCATGGGTGTGGGAGCCCCGCCCTCGGGGCGATGGGGCCTGAAGTCAGACAGCGTCCTGTCTCCGCCTCGGCCGCCTGCTGCGCTTGGCGTCAGAGTGGCCCGCAAATTGCGGCCGAGCTGTCACGGCCGGGGCTGGGGCCCCAAAAATGGCTGAGCCAGATCGACTGCGCCGTGATACGCCGGCGGCGGCCCTGGCGCACAGGAGCAGCCATGCACATCGACGCGCGTACGCTAGAAGGCAGCGAACAAGAGACCGACCTTTGCATCATCGGCGCCGGCCCGGCCGGCATCAGTCTGGCTTGTGAGTTCCTGGGGCAGGGCCTGCGGGTCGCGCTGCTCGAAAGCGGCGGCACCACCTATGACCGTGAGGTACAGACCCTGGCCGATGGCCAGACCTTCGGCGACGTCAAGCCCTCGATCGAGGTCAACCGCCGCCAGTTTGGCGGCAATGCCAATGTCTGGTGCGTGGGGCTGGGCCCGGCCGAAAAAGGCCTGCGCCACGCGATGCTCGACGCGATTGATTTTCAGCCGCGCCCCTGGGTCGATCACAGTGGCTGGCCGATTGGGCGCGACGAGCTGATGGACCACTACCGGCGGGCCCAGCAGGTCTGTGGTGGCGGCGTGTTCGGCTACACGCCCGAGCCCTGGGAGGAGGCCGGTGCCCGTCAGCTGCCCCTGCAAGGCAGCGGACTGGAGACGGGCATGTTTCACTTCAGCCCCTTCGAGGTTTTTACCAACCGCTACCGCCAGCAACTCTTTGACGCGCCCGGCGTCACCGTCTACACCCATGCCACCGCCATCGAATTGCTGATGCACGAAGAGGGGCAGCGTATTGCACAGGTGCGTGTGAGCAGCCCCGGCCAGCGCCCCTGGCACATGCGCGCGCGCGCCTTTGTGCTGGCCGCCGGCGGCTATGAGACCGCGCGCCTGATGCTGCTCTCGCATAGCCCAAACGGGGTGGGTGTAGGCAATGCCCACGACCTGGTGGGGCGCTACTACCATGACCACCTGCAAGGCCGCAGCGGCTACCTGATTCCTGCCCGCCCAGACCTGTTTGAACAGCTGGCGCTCTATGACCTGCGCCTGCGCCGCGGCGCCTATGTGATGGGCTACCTCAAGCTGTCGGCCCAGTTGCAGGAACAAGAGCGGCTGAGCAACATCAACTGCTTTCTGTTTCCGCGGCCGGCCGAGCGTCAGGACAAGGCCATCGAGGCCTTCAACATCCTGCGCCAGCAGCGCCTGTTTCGCGCCCGCGCCCATGAGGTGGTACCGCCGCTGGGCCTGAAGAACACCCTGGCTCAAGCCTGGCAGGTCACGCGGGGGCTGGACTATGTGCTGCGCATGGCTGCGCTGGCCGCCACCGGCAGGCAGGCCAGTGCCTATGGGCTAGGACACGGCGGCTGGTCGCAGCTCAAACACCCGAGCCAGCGCTTTGTTCGGCTGGAGCTATGGCACAGCATTGAACAAACCCCCCGCGCCTACAACCGGGTGACCTTGGGCAGCAAGCGCGACGCGCTGGGCTGCCCGCAATTGGAAGTGCACTGGCAGTGGCCGCAGGAAGACATCGAGCAGACCTTGAAGGCGCAGGACCTGATAGCTCGCGGCCTGGAGCGCGCGGGTCTGGGCCGCATCGAGCGGGTGCGCGAGGCCGACGGCTCGCCCCATCTGGCCCGGCCGGTGGGCTCACACCACCTGATGGGCACCACCCGCATGCATGCCGATCCGCGTCAGGGCGTGGTCGATGCGCAGTGCCAGGTCCACGGCGTGGACAACCTTTACATCGCCGGCAGCTCGGTCTTTCCCACCGGCGGCTATGCCAACCCCACGCTCACGCTGGTGGCGCTGGCGCTGCGCCTGGCCGACCACCTCAAGTCCCAGCCCGAACTGATGGCGGCCAGGACACTGGCAAGGGCACGCGCGCCGGCGTGGGCGCAAAGCCGCAGCCCCTGAGCCCGACCACTGAGTCCAGAGCAACCGTGTGCGGCCATGGTCGCAAGGTCAGCAGTTGCGCAGGTGACAGACGCGCCCGACCCCCTGTGTTGTCATGTCGACAGCGCCGTGGCACAGGGCCAAGCAGGCGCAGCACAGGAGACCGTATGAAGCGCGTTCAGGACAAGGTGGCCCTGGTCACCGGTGGGGGCAGCGGCCTCGGCGAGGCCAGCGCCATGATGCTGGCCGCAGAAGGCGCCCGGGTGGTGTTGGCCGATATTGACGAGGCGGCCGCCAAGCGGGTGCTGCGCCGTATCAAGGCTGCGGGCGGCCAGGGCGCGGCGCTGCAAATGGACGTTAGCCAGGAGGCTGACTGGATACGGGTCATGGCCAGCATCCAGCGCCGCTACAAGGGCCTGCACATCACCCTCAACAGCGCCGGCATCAACCGGGGCTATAGCGATCCGCGCGAGACTGAGTTCAAGGACTGGAAAGCGGTGATGTCGGTCAACCTCGACGGTGTGTTTCTCGGCACCAAGCATTCGATGCGCCTGATGGCCCAGAGCACGCCGGTCAATGGCTCGATCATCAATATCTCCTCCATCATGGGCCTGATCGGTCATCCCGGCATCGGCGCCTACAACGCCTCCAAAGGCGGGGTGCGGCTCTATACCAAGTCGGTGGCCCTGTCCTGCGCCGAAAAAGGTCTGAAGATTCGCGTCAACTCCATACACCCTGGCTTCATCGACACACCGCTGCTGCGCGAGTCCATGGGGCGCATGCGCGATCCGGAGCTGGCGCAAAAAACCTATGACGCCCTGCAGCCGGTCGGGCACCTCGGTCAGCCCCAGGACATCGCCTACGGCGTGCTCTATCTGGCCTCGGACGAATCGCGCTTCATGACCGGCGCCGAGCTGGTCATCGATGGGGGCTATACCGCGCGTTAGGTGAGTAGCGCAGGTTTGAGGCCAGCGCATGAATCAGACGGGTGCAAAGCGGGATAGGTGGCATGGCCCCTAACGAATGTTTGTGTCTTCCCGATGAGCATTTGATGACGTCGTGGTCCTGCCACGAATGTCAAAATTTCATTCCACTGACACGCGTGTCATTTGCAATGGACGTGCCTTTACACGGCACGTTGCCTGGATGCGATTCCCTTCATCCAGTGCTTTGTCTATTTGCAATACGCGAGTCATTCATCATGAAAAAAAGTCTCATTGCCCTGGCCTGCCTGGGCTGCACATCGGTTTTCGCACAGACCGCTCCGCTGGTTACTGTTTACGGCATCGCTGACATGGCGATCAACAAAGACAGCAAAACCAGTTCGGCCAACGTCAAGACCGACACCACCAACGTCATCACCAACGGCCTGAGCACCAGCCGTCTGGGTTTCAAGGGCGATCGTGAGATCAGCACCGGGCTGACCGCCAACTACACCTTTGAATTCGAGATCGACCAGAGCTCCGATAGCGGCATCGTCAAAACCCGCGTCGGCACGGTTGGTCTGGCTGGCGCTTTTGGCGCTCTGAGCGTGGGCCGCCGCACCACCCTGGTCAGGGACCTGGAAAACAGCCTGGACCCGCATGACAGCCCCACCGCCGCCGGCACTTTGAGCACCAAGTCGCGTGAGACCCGTCGCGACGACACCATCACCTGGACCAGCCCGGTGTTCAGCGGCTTCTCGGTCGATGCGCAAATCGGCCTTGGCAGCCTGCAGAAATCCACCCCAGCCACTGGCGTGATCGCCTATGACGCCACCGGCGTCAAGGCCGACGGCAACTCCGGCGATTCGACCTCGCTGCGCTTGAACTACGCCAACGGCCCGCTGACGGTCAAGGTTGGTACCGAGACGGTCAAGAACTTCTACAAGGCCATCAAGGTGGGTGACAACAACCTCACGGCTCCTTCCGGCACCGCTGCCGATCCGGCCCGCGACCGCAAGCACACCATGTATGGTGCGTCTTACGACCTGGGCATGATGACCTTGTACTACGTGGGTACCCGCGCCGAGCAGGGCACGGTTGCACTGAAGTCGACCTTCGACACCAATACCTTTGCCCTGCGTGTACCCGTGGGCGCATTGAGCTTGAACCTGGGCATGGGTACCGGCAAGGCCAGTGTGGGTACCGCCACCACCTTGCAGGCCGCCAAGGCCGATCTCAAATCCACACAGGCCAGCGTTTGGTATGCCCTGAACAAGGACACCACGCTCTACGCTGTTTATGGCAACGAGAAGGCCAGCCACGCCAGCTTCACCACCGCCCAGAAAGAAAGCACCTTCTTGCTGGGTCTGCGCTACAGGTTCTGAGCATAAAAAAGGTAGTTCGTTCTCCAATTCAAAGCCCCCTCTTTGAGGGGGCTCTTTTTAAGACGCCCGATCGGACACTGGGGCAATCGGGGCCTGCCCTATCACCGGCAACACCGGATCAGACCAGGGACAGCTGCAAGGCCAGGGCGGCGTCTTTGGTGAAATCTCCCGCGCACAGATGTTGCACCACCTGCTCGGGCGTCAAGCGCACAAACTCGGCCACTTCACCGTCCTGGTTCAGTGGCAGCTGCTCGTCGGTCATGGCCAGATTGAAAACCCAGAGCGTCTCGTCGTGCCAGCCCTCGGGCACGTGCTGGCGGCTGTGGGTGCAGCCCAGCCACTGCAGGCTTTGGCCGGGCGCCAGCTGCAAGCCGGCCTCTTCCCACAGTTCGCGTTGCAGCACGGTCCAAAGGCCCTGGCCCGCGGTCATTCCGCCGGCGCTGAGGCTGTCGAGCAAGCCGGGGTCGGTGGCCTTGGTCGCTGAACGGCGCCCACACCACAGCTCACCGTCCTGGCTCCAGCCGTTGATGTGAACAGCGTGGCTTCTGAGCCCCAGGTAGCGAAAGCCGGCCCGTTCGCAATCAAACAGGCCAGGCTCGTTCGGCTGAGGTGGATAGGCGTGCGTGGCCCAGCAGCGATAGGCCTCGCCCCGCCAGCCGCTGAGCCGTCCGGCGTCGCGCTGCGCCAGCAGCCAATGCTGCAGATATTGGCTGCGCTCTTGGCTGGACCAGTCCATCACCGACCACACCAGGCGGCCGTCCTGCAGCGCACATTGCGGCCATTGCGCCAGCATGGCTTGCGCGCGCGCGCGATCCACCCAGCCGATCGGGTGCGGCCCGCAATACCAAGCCTGTAAATCCTGCACCTGCGCAGCCGCTGCGCTGCGCATGGCCTCGCGCAACCTACGCTGCTCTTGGACCTGCAGCCGCTCGAGAAAGCGCGATGCCGGCGCGTAGCTGTTCATCGCACCGCTGAAGTCTGGCTGCTCAAGGCTGCTCGCCCGCCTGCAAGCGACTGTGGATGGCGCTGATGGCAGTGGGCAGCTCGGCCACCGTGTCAATCACCTCATGGGCCCCGGCCTGCCGCAGCAGTTGACGGGCCTGCGCCAGGGCCGCCTGGCGCCTGGGCGAGTCGCCCTCTTGCCATTGCGCCAGCGACCAGCCCATGGCGTTGCCGCTGGCAGCCACACCCACGCTCCAGCAGCCAGCGTTGCGCCCCTCGGCCAGCCCCGGCGCGGTGTCGTCCACCTTGAGCGCCAGGCTGCCTTGCCGGCCCAGACCCATGGCCTCCATGCAGGCATGCATGCCCATGGGGTCGGGGCGGCTGTGCTCAACGTCGTCACAGCAGACCACGAGGTCTGGCACAAAACCCTGGGCCCGCGCTTTTTCGATCAAGGGCCGCATGATGGTTCGGGTGTAGCCGGTGGTCGTGCTCACCCGCATCCCCTGCTGCTGCAGCCAGGCATACAGGCCCAGAAAGCCGGGGATGAAGTCGCTGCGCTCCATGGCCGCTTGTGCGCTCATGGGCTCGAACTCTAGCAGCAGTGCCCTGGCGTCGTCATCGCCAAAGCTGCGGCCTTTGCGCAACTGCCACTGCTGTGCCACCTCGGGCAGTCGCCCCAGTACCCGAATATGCTCGAGCTTGGGCAGGCCCATGGGGATGCGCGCCTGGGCGATGCTGACCTCAATGCCGTGTTTGTCAAACAGGCTCACAAAGGCGCCCATGGGCGCGAGGCTGCCAAAGTCGACGATGGTGCCGGCCCAGTCAAAAACCACCCCGCGCAGGCCGCTGGTGTTTGTCATTGAGAGCTCCTCCAGGATTCCAACCAATCTTCGGCCAAGGCAAAGGCCGTGCTCATACCGGTACCGCTGGTCACGCTGACCAGCTCGACCCCCGGCAGCACCGACTCGATGAATGCGTCTTCGGCCCCGCTGGGGTAAATGCCCGTCCAGCGCTCGCTCACCGCATAGTCGCTCAGGCCGAGCATGCGCTGCATCTCATCGAGGATCAGCTGCTCGACCCGGGCCGAGGCAAAGGGGGGCATGGCGTCGCCGTAGTGGTGGGAGTCGCCCACCACCAAAGAGCCGTCGGCGCTTTGGACAATGATCAGGTGTATGCCTTCGGCCAGCTCGGCTGCGGCCTCCTGCTCCAGGCGCTGGGCCAGCGCCTGGGCGCTGGGTAACTCGCTGTAGCCTCGGTAGCGAACCAGGCTCAGATCGCTCATGACGGCTGCAGGCAAGCGATAGCCTGGCGGCGGCTCGACCCGCAGCATCTGCAGCTGACACAGCCGCACCGCGCGTCGCTTGAAGACGTGGGGGAACAGATCTCCCAACTGAGCGCCCGGGCACAGGGCAATGCGGGGTGCCTTTAAAAGGCCAATGGTGGTGTGGACCTCGCCGGCAGCGATGTGTTGCACGCTCACGCCCATGTGAAATTTCACGCCCTGCGATGCCAGCCATTGCCGCAGTTGCTCGACCGCCTGCCGTGCCTCGATGCGGATTTCATGCGGGCTGTACAGGGCGCCCAGGACGCCGGGTTGGGCCAGCGCAGGGGCCAGCTCCCGCAGGGCGCTCGCCTCATGCCACTGCAACTGCTGTCCTTGCTCGCGCCCGCACAGCTCTTGCAAGACTCTTTGCGCTTGCGGGCGCCGAGCCTGGACCCACAGGCCGGTGTGTAGGACCTCAATGCCGGCGCGCGGCGCCAGTTCCGCCCAGACGTCGCGGCTGCGCCGGGCCCGCCGCCAGGTGGTGCCGCTGCCCTGCCCAGTGACGGTCACGAAGCCGAAATTGCGGATCGAGGCACCCACGCAGACCGGGTCGCGATCAATCACGGTCACGCGCAGGCCCTGCTGACAGGCGGCCCAGGCGCAGGCCATGCCCACAATCCCGCTGCCGACAACGATCACATCGCTGTTCATGCCTCTTGAGCCACAAAATTGCGGCCGCGGTCGGAGTTCAGCGCATCGGACAACAGAAACTTCCCGGCGGGGCTGTCGCGCAGGTCGCGCGGACGCACCCCTAGGTCTGTCAGCCAGCCACGCAGGCTTGACAGCGCACGATCGGCCGGCTCGTCAAATACCGCTTGTAGATCGCGCCGCACCTGTTCGGAACGCAGGCAGGCCAGCTCCATCGTCATCGGCAGCCAGATGGCACAGGCTTGCCCATGGGGGATGTTCTCGCTCAAGGTCAGTTCATACGACAGGGCGTGCGCCAAAGCGGTCTGGGTCTGCGCCATGGCCATGCCCGCCAGCAGGCTCGCAGCGCTGAGCTGCTCACGCCAATGCGCCTTCCCGGGCTCTTGCAGCAAGCGGGGCAGGGCCTGCAAAATCATCCGCGCTGCATCGATGGCCAAAGGCCGGCTGCGCTCACAAGCTTGCTTGTTCCACAGTGATTCCAGCGCATGAGAAAGCGCGTCCAGCGCACAATCGCGCAGCACCTCATCGGGGCAAGCCAGGGTTAGATCAGGGTCGACCAGGGCGCGGTCCGGGTAGCCCGACGGCGGATACCAGGAGCGCTTGCGGGCCGGTCGTCCGTTGAGGTCCCAGACGGTGGCCCAGGGCGTGACTTCGCTGCCGGTGCCTGCAGTGGTCGGGCTGCACCACAGGCTGTGGCGCACGGTCCCGGCTGGGACCTCGTTGTTGCGCCATGCGGTCCTGCCTTGTGCCAGCTGGGGCATGCGCCAGCGCAGCAGCTTGCCCAGGTCCAGGGTGGTGCCCCCGCCTATGGCCCAGACTGCGGTGTGATTGCTGTGGTCGAGCACAGGCCAGATCATCTCAGCCAATGCATGTGCCGCGTCGAGGCTGGAGACCCGGTGCGTCTGCGCCACCCAGCCCAGGCACTGCTCGCCCCAGCGTGCCTGCCAGCGCGCTTGCGTGGGCCCGGCTATGGCGGCCGGATCGGCCAAGACGATGAATCGGCCTTGAGGCTCAGTGCGCTCGTGCAGCCCCGGGCCAAATTCGACCCCGGCGGGCAGGCGGTGGTTCAGATGAAGCGGTTGCGCAGCCATGAGGAAAACACATCAATCAGGGAGACGGTCACGATCAGGATGATCAGGACGGCACAGGTCTGGGCATATTGGAAGCCACGGATCACTTCAAAGAGCACCACGCCGATACCGCCGGCGCCCACCATGCCAACGACCGAGGCCGAGCGTACATTGGACTCAAACCGGTACAACGAGTACGACAGCCACAGGGGCAGGACCTGCGGGATCACCCCATAGGCCACCTCGGCCAGCTTGTGCGCGCCGGTGGCGCGTATGCCTTCGACCGGCCGGGGGTCTATGGCTTCGACCGCTTCGGAAAACAGCTTGGCCAAGGTGCCGGTGGTGTGAATGAAGAGCGCCAGCACACCGGCAAAGGGCCCGAGGCCGACTGCCACGATGAACAGCATCGCAAACACCATTTCATTGGTCGCCCGGCAGGCGTCCATGAGACGGCGCACCGGCTGGTAGACCCACACCGGCGCGATGTTGGCCGCGCTCAGCAATCCCATCGGAACCGCGGCGACGATGGCCAGAACGGTGCCCCACAAAGCGATGTGCAGCGTGACGATCATTTCTTGGGCGTACAGCCGCCAGTCGCGAAAGTCAGGCGGGAAAAAGTCGCTGGCGTAGGTCTTCATGTTGCCGGCATCGCGCACCAGATCCAGGGGGCGGATTTCCGCCCCCCGCCAGGCCCAGGCCAGCACCAAAGCGACCAGCGCCCAGAGCACCCAGACATGGGCCGGGGTGCGGGTGCGCGAGGCCAGACGCTGCAGATCCCGCAGGCGCTGCGGCGATGGCGCTGGGAGGTCTACGCTCATCGATCAGCGGCTGAGTGCCGACAGCTTGCTCTCAATGTCGGCCAGCATCTTGCTGCGCTCGGCAGCTGACAGCTTGGTGTCGGACTCGACCTTGAGGCGATCACGGTAGAGCTCGAGCTGGCGGATCGGGATCAGCTGGTCATTGGTGGACTCCCGAAAACCGCCGTAGTTATAGATGTTCTTGAGCACCGCCTTCTCGGCCGGATCGGTCTTGGCATAGCCGATCACAAAGCTCTTGATCTTGGCCTTGACCTGCGGGTCCAGGTCCTTGCGCCAGACGAAGGGGTCACTCGGGATCAGCGGGCTCTTCCAGATCACCCGCAATTGCGAAAACAGATCGGGTCTGGTGCTCTCAAGCTTGCCCATGTCTTCGGTGTTGTTGGTGGCAACGTCCACCTGCTTGGCCAGTGTGGCCTGGATGTTGGCGCCATGGCTGGCATTGCGCACTGTCTTGAAGGTCGAACGCGGGTCGATCTTGCGTTGAGCAAAGATATAGTAGGTCGGCACCAAAAAGCCAGAGGTCGAGTTGGGGTCGCCGATGCCGAAGTTGACGTTCTTGGCGTTGGCAAACACCTGATCCAGGGT
>CANHGF010000025.1 GCA_947460065.1 Comamonadaceae bacterium | reverse complement strand
GGTAATTCGACCAGTTTGAACATGATGTCGGCGGCACGCTCCGGATCGCCAGGCTGGCGCCCACTTTGCGCCCGGGTGGCCTCCAGGCGCACCCCCGCCGTGGCCGCGTAATCGGGCAGGCGCACCGGGGTTTGCTGCAGAGAGCGAGCGGCAAAGTCGGTGCGAAACGGCCCGGGCTCAATGCAGGCCACGCGCACCCCCAGGGGCTTGAGCTCGGCGGCCAGAGCATCGCTCCAGCCCTCGATCGCATGCTTGGTGGAAGCGTAATAACCCGAGCCCGCAAAGCCCACCAAACCGGCGACCGAGCCTATGCTCAAGATGCAGCCACTGCGCCGCTGGCGCATGCCCGGCACCACCGCGCGGGTGACATTGAAAACGCCGAAGACATTGGTCTCAAAGACTGCCCGGATCTGCGCATCCTCAGCCTCTTCCACCGTCGCCTGGTAGCCGTAGCCAGCGTTATTCACCAGCACATCAATGCGCCCAAAACGCTGCTCGGCCTGCTCTACCACCGCACGGCATTGCTCGGGATCGCGCACATCCAGGGCCAGGGCCAAGCAGCGCTGCCCGCCGGTTTGTACCAAATCGGCCAGCACCGCTGGCTCGCGGGCGGTCAGCACCACCTTGGCGCCACTGGCCAGCACACGCGCTGCCAGGGCGCGGCCAAAGCCGCTGGAGCAGCCGGTGATGAGCCAAACCGGGCCGCTCATGGCTGACAGTTCCTGGCTTGTTTGAAATTCGAGTCGGTCATGGGTCCCCTGAGGTGGTACTTGAGTCCTCGGTTCTACTCCCAGCGAGCGCGGCTGACGGTCGCGCAGATGACGCCACAGCCCCGGGCAATACCCCAAGGGCAGTGCGGCCCTATTCAGGCATCAACGCATTGCACGAGCTGCGACAGCCAGCCCTGCAGCCCAGCCACATCCAGTGGCTTGACGAAATACTGCTCAAAGCCTGCGCGCGCCGCTGCCTGGCGGTCGCTGGGCAGGCTGTAGGCGGTCACAGCCGCCAAATGCAGATCGGCCGCCAAAGGCAGTTGGCGCAGGCGGCCCGCCAACTCAAGTCCGTCCATGCCGGGCATGGCGATATCCAGCAAACCCACCTGCGGCCCAAAAGCCAGTGCCACCGCCGGCGCGGCCAGCGGGTCGGTGACCACCATCACATCATGACCCAGGCTCTGCAGAAACTGACCGAGCAAGGCGGCGGCATCGGCGTTATCGTCCACCACCAGGATGCGCAGGCAGGCGCTGGAGCCCGCGTCCGCATCCAGCCCCGTGCCGGGCTGAGTGCCCGGATCAAACAGCAAGGGCAGCTGAACCGCGCCGACCTGGCCCGAACGCACCGTGGGATCGAGGGGATCCATCCAAGTTCGGCCGCGGCTGGCAACGTCGACCAATTCATCGACCAGACGGCGCAAATGCTGAGCATGGCGCTCGATGATGCAGCCCAACTCGCGGGCCTGCTCGTTACCGGCCTGGTTGATCAGCAGCTCAGCAGCTGTTGCAATCGGGGCCAAGGGGTTGCGCAGCTCGTGCGCCAGCCATTGGGCCAGCTCAAGCCCAGCGACCCCTGCCACGCCGTGCTGGCGCGGCTGCGGCTCGAAAAACAGATTTGAACTCATGCATATCTCCTAGGGCCACGAAGCATAAAGAGGAGCTTGCCGCCTTGCTCGACCGTTTTGTAACCATCCGTAAGCGCCGGGGTGAAGCTTGACGGCCAGCGCCGCCCGGCGACAAGGCCAGTGGTGGCGAGCCTCGCTCGGAAAAGGAGAAGCGCCCCCGCGGTAAGGCAGCGCATGATCAGCCGGCGCATCGCGCCGAGGCGGCGTTCCTACGAGGTTCACCCTTGAACCAGAGGAGTCGCAAGCGCATGGCTCGGGTGGGAGCGCCGCCATCGGCGCGATGCGGCCTGCGCAGGAGTCGCAGCGGCAAGCCCATCACCGCGAGTGCGTAGCCCCCAGCCTTACCCGCCCCCAGACCACCGATCACCGCGCAAGCGCAGCGGTGCGCCCGCAGAGCTAACATCGCCCCCCATGTCCGAACCCATCCTTACTTATCTGGAGCACCCCTCACAGCCGAGCTTGCGACTTCCCGCGCTGGCTTGTGACGCCCATGTGCATGTGTTCGGCCCGGCCGAGCGCTTTGCCTATGCCGCCAGCCGCAACTTCACGCCCGTCGATGCACCGCGCGAGAGCCTCTTCGCGTTGCACCGACTGCTGGGCATTGAACGCTGCGTGGTGGTGCAGTCGGCGGTGCACGGCTGGGACAACAGCGCCGTCGAAGACACCCTGGTTGCCGGCGAAGGCCGCTACCTGGGCGTGGCCCTGGTGCCGGCCGATGTGGCCGATCAGGAGCTGGCCCGCCTGGCTGCCGCCGGCTTTCGTGGCGTGCGCTTTAACTTCATGAAGCACCTGGGCGGCGGTGCAACACCCGAGCAGGTATTGGCACTGACCGAGCGCCTGGCGCCCTTGGGCTTGCATCTGCAGCTGCACTTTGAAAGCAGCCTGGTTCACAGCCTGGCGCCCATGATCCGGCGCAGCCGGGTGCCGGTGATGATCGACCACATGGGCCGGGTCGATGCCGCCGCTGGTGCGGATGCGCCGGATTTTCAGGCCCTGTGCGAGTTGCTGCGCGACGAGCGGGTGCATGTGAAGGTCAGCGGCATCGACCGCATCGACCCGCGCCCACCGCAAGGACAGGCCCCGTACGCCCACGGGGTGGCGCTGGCGCACCTCTTGGTTCAAGAATTTACCGACCGATGCGTCTGGGGCACCGACTGGCCGCACCCCAATCACACGCACATTCCGGATGATGGTCAGCTGGTCGACGCGCTGGCGCAAATTGCGCCCGAGGCGGCGCAGCGCCAAGCCCTGCTGGTGGACAACCCAGCACGCTTTTATAGGTTTTGACACATGAACCAACGACTCAAAGGACAGGTGGCCTTGGTGACGGGGGCCGGCTCAGTCGGTCCCGGCTGGGGCAATGGGCGGGCCATCGCGGTGCGCTTTGCCGAAGAGGGCGCGCAGGTGGTGGGCATAGACTGCGACACCCAACGCATGCAGGAGACAGCCGAGCTGATTAAAGCGGCCGGCGGCCAGTTCATCGCCCTGACTTGCGATGTCACCGACAGCGCCGCTCTGGCAGCGACGGTGAGACTGTGCATCGAGCGCCTGGGCAGGATCGATATCTTGGTCAACAACGTGGGCGGTTCGGCCAAAGGCGGTCCGGTGGAGATGAGCGAAGAGGTCTGGGACACGCAGATCGATCACAACCTCAAAAGCGTTTTTCTGGCCTGCAAGCATGTGCTGCCGCACATGGTGGCGCGCGGGCAGGGCAATATCGTGAACCTGTCGTCGACCTCCGGCATACGCTGGACCGGCTCAGCGCAAATTGGCTATGCGGCCACCAAGGCGGCCATCATTCAGTTTTCGCGGGTGCTGGCAGTCCAGTACGCCAAGCAGGGCATACGGGTCAACACCGTGGTGCCGGGGCAGCTGCACACGCCCATGGTGGAATACCGGCTGGCGGGCCAGCGCACCGGCGGCGATGTCCAGGCCCTGCTGGCGCAGCGCCAAAGCCGTATCCCCCTGCCCTTTATGGGCGATGGCCGCGACACCGCCAACGCGGCCCTGTTTCTGGCCAGCGATGAATCGCGCTTTGTGACTGGCACTGAAATCGTGGTCGACGGTGGCATGTCGGCCCGCTGCGACTGACAAGCACTTACTTTTTAGGAGACTGCATGATGAACCCGCGATTGACCCTGCGCCGAGCCCTCTTGGCGCTCACCCTGCTGGCCGCTGGCGCCTGCTGGGCACAGCAAGCCAAAACCACCCGCATCCTGGTGGCTTTTCCGCCGGGCGGGCCGGTGGACTTTGTGGCGCGCACCTTGGCCGACGCCCTGTCCAAAGAGCTGGGGCAGCCGGTACTGGTCGACAACAAAGCCGGCGGCAACGGCGCGGTAGCTGCTGAGCAGCTGATGCGCTCGCCGGCCGACGGCAGCACCTTGTGGCTGACCAGCGTGGGCGCGGTAGCGATCAACCCGGCCCTTTATGAGAAGCTGGCCTATGACCCGCAGCGCGACCTGGCACCGGTCTCGCTGGTGGTCAATAACGTGGAAGTGCTGGTGGTCAACGCCAAAGCGCCCTGGAACAGCGGGGCCGATCTGGTGGCCGCCGCCCGCGCGGCGGGCAACAAGCCGATCACCATGGCCTCTTCGGGCACTGGCAGTGTGCCGCACCTGGCGGCCGAGCAGCTCAACGACGCGGCCAAGATCAATTTGCTGCATGTGCCCTACAAAGGCGCAGCCCCTGCGCTCAACGATGTGATCGCCGGCCATGTGGACGGTTTTTTTGGCGACATCCCGGGGCTGATCGGCTTTGTGCGCTCGGGCCAACTCAAGGCCATAGGCATCGCCGCACCCCGGCGCCACCCGCTGCTGCCCGAGGTCAGGACCTTCGATGAGATGGGCGTCAAAGGGGTCGACTCCGACAACTGGTATGCCCTGTTCACCGCCAAGGCGGTGCCGGCCGCTGAGGTCGATCGCATCAACCGCGCGGTACGCGCAGCCCTGGCCAATGAGGCGGTGCGCAGCAAGCTGTCCAACTCAGGCGCGCAGCCGACACCCTCGACACCGGCCGAGCTCGCCACACTGCTGCGCAATGACAGCGAAAAATGGGCGCGCATCGTCAAGGCCAAGAACATCAAACCGGATTAACACCATGCGCCTGCCTGCCATCGTCCCCGGCACCCAGCCCGAACTGGCCGACATCGAAGCGCGCATACGCGCCGAGCGTGGTCGCATCTCGCCGCTCTACCAGGTGCTGCTCAACAGCCCGGCCGTGGCCCACGGCTGGGAGCAGATGCTCTCGGCCGTGCGCAACCGCAGCTCGCTGAGCGTGCGCTTGAAAGAGCTGATCATCCTGCGGGTGGCGGTGATCAACCGGGCACCTTATGAGTTTGAGGCCCACGCGCCTTTGGCCCTGGCCGCCGGTGTGAGCGAGGCCACGCTGGCCGCGCTCAAGCAAGCTGTCATCGGGCCGCAGGCTGACCTGAGCGCCACCGAGCGCGATGTGCTGGCGCTGGCCGATGCGATGACGCGCGACATTGCCGTCAGCGATGCGCTCTACCAGGCGGTGGCCGCCCAGTTCTCGGACCAGAACATGCTGGACATCGTCGCCACGGTGGCAGCCTACAACATGGTTTCGCGCCTGCTCGAGGCACTGCAGATCGGACATTGAGCGATGACCGAACCCAGACTGATCCACCAACTGCTGCTGCGCCTGCAGTGCGAGCCGCAGCAGGCCACAGAACTACCGGCCATGATCGAGGGCTGGCGCCAGGCCGCGCCCTGGAGCCTAGAGCCTGCGCGGCTGGCCTACAGCAGCGAAAGCCGCTGGGCCTACGCGTATTTGCCTTTGGCCGAGCCGCAGGCCCTGGAACGGGAGACCGTTGCCGCCTTGATGGCGGGGCTACCGGCCGACACCGACATCAGCCGCCTGCAGCAAGTGTTTGAAGCGCCCGGCCACAGCAGCGCCCAGGCGCCACTGCACCACTATGTGGTGGAAACCGATCCGGCCGCGGGCTGGTTCGAAGAAATCTCCCAGTGGTACGACCAGGAACACATGCCAGGCCTGGCCCAGGTACCTGGCTGCACCCTGGCACAGCGCTTTCTCAACCTGGACGCGGGCCCCCTCTCGCACGCCTGCTATGGCCTGCTCAGCGAGGACGTGCTGGGCTGCCCGCCCTGGCTGTCGGTGCGCGCCACCGACTGGAGCAGCCGCTGCCGGCCGCACTTCAGCAATACCCGCCGCACCATGCTGCGGCTGATGCCGGGCTGAGGCCGGGCTGAGGCCGCCTCGCGCCGAGCTATCGCGCCGAGGGCGGCGCTCCTACAAATCAAGCACAGGCTTTTCAAGGGGCAGTGGGAGCTGCGCCCTCGCGGCGATGCGGGGCACGATCGAAGGCCCATCGCGCCGAGGGCGGCGCTCCTACAAAGTCACCCCAGTCTCGGAAAGGGGCAGTGGGAGCTGCGCCCTCGCAGCGATGCGGGGCACGATCGAAGGCCTGTCGTGCCGAAGACGGCGTTCCTACAGGCCTCACCCGGGGCTGGGGCTGGAAGTGGGCACCGGCCAAGCCATCACCTTGTCGATGCGGCGGCCATCGAGGTCGACCACCTCGAAGCTCCAGCCAGCTATTTCCACCTGCTCACCGGTGGCCAGCAGGCGGCCGCTGACGGCCAGCAACAGGCCGGCCAGGGTGTTGTAGCGGCCTTTATCCTCGAGGGGCAGATAGCGGATATCGAGCCGGGCCTTGAGTTCGGAGGTGGGCATGACGCCGTCGAGCAGCCAGGATCCATCGGCGCGCTGCACCGCCCAGGCATCAACCTGCGCCCTGGGCTTGAGCTCACCGGTGATGGCTTCGAGCAGGTCCAGCGGTGTCAGCATGCCCTGCACCACGCCGTATTCGTCGACCACCATGAGGATGCGCGAGGAGTCGGAGCGAAAGCGCTCGAGCAACTCCATGCCCGATAGCGTCTCTGGCACAAAAACGGCGGGCTGGGCATGGGCATCCATGCGGTCCATGTTGCCGCGCGCAGCCGGGCCGGTGCTCAGCAGGCCGGCGATCTTGACCACACCCACCACATCGTCAAGGCCGCCCCGGCAGACCGGATACCAGGAATGGCCGCTGGCGCCAGCCTTGGCCACCGCCTGCACAACCGTGTCGGAGGCTTCGAGCCACTCGATTTCGCCACGCGGGCGCATGATCGAGGTCAGCGGCCGCTCGTCGAGCAAAAACACGTTTTGCACCATCTGGTGCTCCTGCCGCTCGATCACACCGGCGCTCACGCCCTCTTGCAAGCTGGCGGCGATCTCCTCTTCAGTGACCGAGCGCTTGGCATCGAAGTCAACCCGCAGCAGCCGCAGCACCGCTTGGGTGCTGAAGGACAACAGACGCACAAAGGGCTGGGCCACCACCGCCACTCCCAGCATGGGCCGCGATACCAACCGAGCCACCGTTTCAGGGTAAAGCTGGCCGATGCGCTTGGGCACCAGTTCGCCAAACACAATGGTGATGTAAGTAATGATGGTCACCACCAGCGCGGTGGCGGTGATGCCCGCCGCGCCTGCCGGCATGCCCAGGGATTGCAGCCACAGGCCGAGGCCCTGGGCAAAAGCCGCCTCGCCCACGATGCCGTTGAGCATGCCGATCGATGTGATGCCCACCTGCACCGAGGACAGGAACTGGGTGGGCCTGTCCATCAATTCAAGCGCGGCCCGGGCGCCCTTGTCGCCCGCTTCAGCCTCGGCCATCAGACGCACCTTGCGGCTGGCGGCCAGCGCCATTTCTGACATGGCAAAAGCCCCGTTGAGCAGCGTCAGCAGCAGAATCAGCAGAACGTCCATCGGGCCTTGGCGACAATCATGACCATGGCACTGTACTTGATTGGGGATTTGCAGGGCTGCCTACAGCCTTTGGAGCGTCTGCTCCAGGTGGTCGACTTTTCGCCCAGCCGCGACACTCTCTTCCCCCTGGGAGACCTGGTCAACCGCGGTCCGGACTCGCTGGGCGTGCTGCGCCGGTTGATGGCTCTAGAAGGCGCCGCCCGGCCGCTGCTGGGCAACCACGACCTGCATCTGCTGGCCGTGGCCTGCGGTCTGCGCCCCAGCGGCGCGAGTGACACGCTGGCGCCCATCGTGCAGGCGCAGGACAGAGCGCCCCTGCTCGACTGGCTGCGCCAGCAGCCCCTGGCTCGCCTGGAGCACGGCTGGCTGATGGTGCATGCCGGCGTGCTGCCCGAGTGGGACTGCGCCCAGACCCTGGCCCTGGCCGCAGAGGTGCAGGCAGTGCTGCAAAGCCCGCAATGGACCGATTTTCTGGCGCATATGTATGGCAATCAGCCCGACCAGTGGGACGACAGTCTGCAGGGCTGGGACCGGCTGCGGGTGGTGGTCAACGCCCTGACGCGGCTGCGTTTTTGCACGCCTTCGGGGGTGATGGACATGAAAAGCACCGCACCGCCGGATCAGCCGCCGGCTGGGCATCTGCCCTGGTTCAAGGCCCCGGACAGGCGAACCCAAGGGCAGTCGATTGCCTTTGGCCATTGGTCCACCTTGTCGCTGGCTCAAGCCCAGCGCCGGCCGGTGATGGTCGCGGGCACCCTGGGCCTGGACACGGGTTGCCTCTGGGGCGGGCCCTTAACGACCGCCCGCCTGGGACCGGTGCCAGGCGGCTATGAGCTGATCAGCGTCGAGGGGATGCCTGGGGGCAAACCGGCGGACTAAGGGCCGACTTAGGGCCAACTAAGGGCCAAGCCTGGGCCGACTGCGCTCGTCTGGAAGGCAGCGACAGCCGAGCCGCCCGGGGATGAGACAATCTGCTACTTATGACCGATTCTTTCTCGCAGCTAGAGCTGCACCCCCAACTGGCTCAGGCCGTGGCCGAAATGGGCTACGCGTCCATGACCCCGATCCAGGCCCAGGCCATCCCGGTGGTGCTGCAAGGCCGCGATGTGATGGGCGCCGCCCAGACCGGCACCGGCAAGACCGCCGCCTTCTCGCTGCCGCTGCTGCAGCGCATGATGGTGCATGGCAACACCTCCACCTCGCCAGCCCGCCACCCGGTTCGCGCATTGGTGCTGCTGCCCACCCGCGAGTTGGCCGACCAGGTGGCCCAGCAAATCAAGCTGTATGCCAAGTACACCCCGCTACGCAGTGCGGTGGTCTTTGGCGGCATGGACATGAAACCGCAGACCGCCGAACTCAAAGCCGGCATCGAAGTGCTGATTGCCACGCCTGGGCGGCTGCTCGATCACATCGAGGCCAAAAACGCGGTCCTCAACCAGGTGGAATATGTGGTGCTCGATGAGGCTGACCGCATGCTCGACATCGGCTTTCTGCCCGACCTGCAGCGCATCCTGAGCTACCTGCCGAAGAAGCGCACCACGCTGCTGTTTTCGGCCACCTTCTCGCCCGAAATCAAGCGCCTGGCCTCCAGCTATCTGCAAGACCCAGTGACCATCGAGGTGGCTCGCTCCAACGCCACCGCCTCGACCGTCGAGCAGCATTTCTACAGCGTGCAGGTCGATGACAAGAGGACCGCGCTCAAGCAGATCCTGCGCCAGCGCGAGATCAAGCAGGCTTTCGTTTTCGTCAACAGCAAGCTCGGCTGTGCCCGACTGGCCCGCTCGCTCGATCGCGAAGGTCTCAAGACCACCGCCTTGCACGGCGACAAGAGCCAGGATGAACGGCTCAAGGCCCTGGATGCCTTCAAGAAGGGCGAGGTCGACTTGTTGGTGTGTACCGATGTGGCCGCCCGCGGTCTTGACATCAAGGACGTGCCGGCGGTGTTCAACTTTGACGTGCCCTTCAACGCAGAAGACTATGTGCACCGCATCGGCCGCACCGGCCGGGCCGGTGCCTCGGGCCTAGCGGTCAGCTTTGTGGCCGCCAGCGATGCCCGTCTGGTGGCTGATATCGAAAAACTGATCCGCAACAAGATTGACCTTGAGCCTTTCGAGGTCGAAGACAGCCGCAGCGGCCCGCGTGAGCGCATCAATGACGGCACCCGTCTGTACCGCGAGGAAGAGCGCCGCCCGCCCCGCCACGAGCGTGGCGAAAGCCGCCCTGCCGCCCCCCGACCATCGTCCAAACCGCTGGATCCTTTTTTCGAAAAGCCCTATGAGCCCAGCGCCGATGTGAGCACCCAGCCATCCTGGGAAGCCAGCACCAAAGTGCCATCCAGGGTTTCGGCCAACATCAAGACCAAGCGCAAGGTCGCTGCGCTGTTCAAGGCCACCGACTGAAGCGCCTGAATCCCGGGCGGACAGCCTCGGCGCAATAGGACCCTTGCCTGAGGGTGCGCCGCCCCGGCGCGATAGGGCTGCCGTCTGTGGGAGCGCCGCCCCGGCGCGATGAAACTTTCAACAGGGCAGCAGCGCTCAAGCCAACGCCGTCTCGCCGCGAGGGCGCGGCTCCCACCCCACATCACGTCACGTCACGTCACAACCCCCTACCAACTCGGCAGCGAGCACAGCCTAAGCCCCGATTTTTAGGGGGCCGTCGCTTTTTTAGCCGGAGGGCGTTTACGCTCGGCCACGGTCTTGACCGGGGAGTTTGAGGCGGGCGTCGATGGCGGCAGCGCCGATAACTGACCTTCGGTCAAGGTGTCGAGCTGGAAGCGGCCGCTTTTGTCCCACAACCAGACGTCGGTGTAGATCACCCCGCCCAGGCGCACCGGGGCTGGAAAAGGCGCGGCGGCGCGCACCATGCGCTCAATTTCGGCCACTACTTCGGGCGCATGCTTGGGCTCACGCATCCATTCAATTCGCCGCACGCTGCCCCGGTTATCAAGAGTCACGTTCAGGACGCCGACCGCATACAAAAGTGGCGGCATCTTGCCCTTGAAGATGCGGTCGCGGTGCCGCTCGTACAGGTGCTTGGCGCCGTAAGACCGGTAATCGCGGGCCGAGGTGGCTGCGGCGATCTGCAGCGGCTCTTGCGCCACAGGCGGGGCGACCACCAGCGGCTCAGGCGGCGCAGCGGGGGCAGGCGGCGTAATGACCGCCACCGGCGGCGGCGTCACCACAACCACGGGCGGCAAAGGAGTCGGTTGCGCTGCGACAGGCGCAGGCATGACCGAGGAAGGAGCGGGCGGCGATGGCAGGGGCGGAGGCGGTGGCAGTGGCGGTGGAGGTGGCGTCGTGGTGCAGGCCGCCAGGGCCAGCAAGAAGGCAGCGACAGCACTGCGCTGCACGGTGCGCAGCAGGCCGGCCCGGTGGCGCGGCTCAATGGAGTTCAGAGTCATCATGCCTTTCTTCGCTAGGCTATGCTTGCGTCAAGGAACCGCGCTCGGCGCGAGCGTGGCTCCGCATCCCCTCTGGAGCAGCATTGTCTCTGCTTTGCCCACAAAAAAACAATGGGGCCTGCACATATTGATCGCCATGAGTACCGCCGATTTGATCGCCCATTTGCAAAGGGAACTGACCCATAAGACAGCGGTACTGGTCACCGTCACCCAGACCCAGGGCTCGGTACCGCGCGAGGCGGGTACCTGGATGGCGGTGTTCGAAAGCACCGTGATCGGCACCATAGGCGGCGGCCAGCTGGAGTGGCGAGCCATCGCCCAGGCGCGGGCCTTGCTGGCAGACCCTACAGCGCCGGCGCAAACCCAGCGCCATGCACTCGGGCCGTCGCTGGGTCAATGCTGCGGCGGCGCCATGGAGCTGCGGTTCGAACGCCTTGCGCCTACGCTGCAGGCAGGCAGCGAATGGCTGCACAAGCTGCAAGCCCCTCTGACACAACTGGCCTTGTTCGGCGGCGGCCATGTGGGCCAGGCCATTGTTCGGGTCATGCTGACGCTGCCCTATGCCCTGACCTGGGTCGACAGCCGCGACAGCGTGTTCCCGGACGGCCTGCCGGCGCGGGTACGCTGCGAACACTCGCAGCCGGTCGAGCGGGCAGTGCAGGACTTGCCGGCCGGCTCGCAGGTGCTGATCATGAGCTTTAGCCATGCGGAAGATCTGGACATCGTCCATCAGTGCCTATTGCGCCAGCGCGAGCAAGGCGACCTGCCCTTTGTGGGCCTGATCGGCAGCCAGACCAAATGGGCCATGTTCCGCCACCGGCTGCAGGCCCGCGGCCATAGCGAGGCTGCGCTGAGCCACATCACCTGCCCGATAGGCGTGGCTGGCATCGAGGGCAAGGAGCCGGAAGTGATTGCAGTGGCGGTAGCGGCACAGCTGCTGATGCGGCGCGCTGCGGGCTGAGCAAGGGCCGCTGGACCGCCGAGCACGAACTGTATACACTTGCCCCGCCGCAGCGGAGCCCGCCGCGCGTCCCGACCGGGATGCCGATGTTGCTGTCGCGGTTCCTAGGTTTCCCACAGCGCCCGCAGTGGTGGGGACCGCCAGTGTCGATGCCGTCCTGGGCCTGCCGTGCCTGACGGGGCCGCACTTCAAGGAATCCGCATGGAAAGCTATGTTCTCGACTGGGCCAATCTGCTGCTCCGCTGGCTGCACGTCATTACCGCCATTGCCTGGGTTGGCTCCTCCTTCTACTTTGTTTTTCTCGACTCCTCGCTGACCACGCCGCAGGACGACAAGCTGCGCGCCGAAGGCGCCACCGGCGAGTTGTGGGCGGTGCATGGCGGGGGCTTTTATCACCCGGTCAAGTACGCGGTGCGCCCACCGCAATTGCCGCCGCATCTGCACTGGTTCTATTGGGAGAGCTACAGCACCTGGCTGTCGGGCATCGCGCTGTTTTCGGTCTCCTACCTCTGGCAGGCCGGCACCTACCTGATCGACAAGTCCAAGATGGACTGGTCGCCGGCCGCTGCCGGCTGTGTGGCGCTGGCCTTTTTGGCCGTGTTCTGGCTGCTCTACGACCTGATCTGCCGGGTGTTTACCCAACGCAAGAACGGCGAGGCCTGGATTGGCGCGAGCGTGCTGGTACTGATCTGCCTGGCCTCCTGGCTGGCCTGCCAGTGGTTTGCCGGCCGCGCTGCCTTCTTGCTGGTGGGCGCGATGATCGCCACGGCGATGAGCGCCAATGTGTTTTTCTGGATCATCCCGGGCCAGCGTACCGTGGTGGCTGCCATCAAGGCGGGCGAGCCGGTCGATCCGATCCACGGCATGCGCGGCAAGCAGCGCAGCGTACACAACACGTATTTCACGCTGCCCGTCATCTTTGCCATGCTGAGCAACCACTACAGCTTCACCTGGAACCATCCGCAAAACTGGCTGATCCTGATTCTGATGATGTTCGCCGGCGCGGCCATCCGCCAGTTTTTTGTGCTGCGCCACGGCTACAAGCTCGGCCGCAACAAACAGCCCCTGCCCTACGCGCTGGTAGGTATAGCCGTGCTCGTGGGCGTGATCGCCTGGCTCAAGCCAGCCCCTCCGGCCGCCACCCAGGCCAGCGCCACCCCGGTGGTCTACACCCAGATTCAGCCGGTGCTGGCCCAGCGCTGCTACATGTGCCACGGCGAGCAGGTGCAGATGAAAAACGTTCGTGTGGACTCGGCAGAGGCAGCCCAGCGCAATGCCCAGGCCATCTACCAACAGGTGGTGGTGAGCAAAATCATGCCGATGAACAACAGCACCGGCATCACCGACGAGGAGCGGGCGCTGATCGGACGGTGGTTTGAGCAGGGCGCAAGCTCGAAGTAAACACAGGGGGCCGCCAGCGGCTGCCGGAGCACCCTTGGCCTTCGTGGGTCATCAGCCCTGTGGGAGTGCCGCCCCGGCACGATGCGGCCTTCGATACAGGCGCCACTGCCCATGCAGCGCCGCATCGCCGCGAGGGCGCGGCTCCCACAGAACGAGACCACGCAGCCAGGCCATTGCCAAATTCCGCGGCAAGGCTAGCGATCGGCCCAGCCCTTGATGGCCCTCAGCACGTTCTCCGCCGTGGCCGGTGCCGCCAGATTAACCTGCTGCCCCGCTGGCAGCGTGCTGGCCACCGCATCGCGCAGGGCCTCGTAGACGCTGATGGC
>CANHGF010000024.1 GCA_947460065.1 Comamonadaceae bacterium | reverse complement strand
CGGGCTCAAGGGCCGGCCGGTCAAGTGCGTCGAAGAGGCGTACGAACTCTTTCCGCGACTGGCTGAGCGCCGCAGCAATGGTGGCGCTCAGCTTTCCGGTGGCGAGCAGCAAATGCTGACGGTGGCGCGCACCTTGCTGGGTCAACCGAGACTGCTCTTGCTCGATGAACCGCTGGAGGGTCTGGCGCCCATCATCTGCCAAGAGCTGATGAGCGCATTCACCCGTCTGGCCCAAAGCACCGGAGTGGCGGTGGTGCTGGTCGAGCAAAAGGTCGAGGCAGCGCTGCGTTTTGCCCAGCAAGCCATCGTTCTCGAGCGCGGTGCCATCGTTCACCGGGGTGACTGTCAGAGCCTGACCGAGAGCCCCGAGTTGCTCGAGCGCTATGTGGGCGTAGCAGGTACCGATTGACGTCTACTGAGGGAGAAATTCATATGACCACCGACACCTTGCCGACTCTGCCCGCCGGCGTGCCTGTGCTGGACATCGACCCGTTTGCCGACGAGGTGCTGCGCGATCCCTATGCCTACCATGCGCGCCTGCGCGAGGCCGGGCCCGTGGCATGGATCCCCAAATACGGCATTTACGCCACCGGTCGCCATGAGCAGGTCAGGCAGGTGCTCAATGACCATGAGAATTACATCTCCTCGGCCGGTGTGGGCTTGGCCAACTTCAACAAAGAGCCCCCCTTTCGGCCCAAGAGCCTGATTCTGGAAGCCGATCCACCCAATCACACTCGGGCCCGCACCGTGCTCTCGCGCATCCTGTCGCCGCGCACCGTGAACCAGATCCGCGAGACCTTCACCCAAGAGGCCGACGCCTTGTTCGACCAGTTACTGGCGGCCAGCGAGCGCGGCGAGGCGATCGACGGCATCAAGCAGATCGCCGAGGTGTATCCGCTCAAAGTTTTTCCTGATGCGGTGGGTTTGGAGCCGCAAGGCCGCGAGAACCTGCTGGTCTATGGCGACATGATCTTCAACGCTTTTGGTCCACGCAACGAACTGCTGGCCCGCGCGGCCGAAAAGGTGCAGCCCGTGACGGCCTGGATCATGGCGCATTGTCAGCGTGCGATGCTCAGGCCCGGTGGCTTTGGTGACCAGATTTATCAAGCTGCCGATGCGGGGGAGATCAGTCAGGAAGAGGCGCCCATGTTGGTGCGATCCTTCTTGTCGGCCGGTGTGGACACCACCGTCAACGGCATCGGCAATGCCTTGTGGTGTCTGGCCCAAAACCCAGAGGCCTATGCCCGGCTGCATGCGGACCCCAGTCTCGCGCGGCAAGCGTTCGAAGAATCGCTGCGATTGGAGTCCGCCGTCCAGACCTTCTTTCGCACCACTGCGCGGACTGTCGCGTTGGCCGGCTTTGATATCCCCGCCGACGCCAAGGTGCTGGCGGTGTTGGCCGCAGCCAACCGCGACGAGCGCCAGTGGTCCCGACCCGACCGCTACGACATCGACCGCCGGCCCACGGGCCACATGGCGCTCGGCTCGGGCATCCACGGCTGTGTGGGCCAAGTGGTTGCACGGCTGGAGGGCGAATTGGTGCTCGCTGCCTTGGCCAAGCGTTTTGCGCGCATCGAATTGGTGGGCGAGCCCACGCGCCGCCTGAACAATACCCTGCGTGCATTGGGAACCCTTCCCCTGCGCCTGATTCCCGCCTGAACGACCATGCCACTGATTCATTTGATTTCCCACGACGGTGCTGCCCTTGAACTCGACGTCCCTCAAGGCCACAGCGTGATGCAGGCCGCGGTGGCCGCCGGAGTGCGCGGCATCGTCGGCGAGTGTGGGGGCTCTGCAATGTGCGCGACCTGCCATGTCTACATTGACCCCGCCTGGTTGGACCGCCTGACGCCGGCGCTGCCCAATGAACTGGAGATGCTTGAATGCACCTCCAGCGAGCGCCGCCCGGAAAGCCGGCTGTCCTGCCAGGTCAAGGTACAAGCCGGCCTTGAGGGTCTGGTGGTGCGCCTGCCTGCCACGCAGCAATGAAAGCCCGCCCCGCCGCCGAGCGCCCGGCGCCGGTCATCGATCTGGACCGGTATGTGCCGGGCTACCTGACCTGGATCTCCAACAAGCTCTCCGGTGGCGCTTCGCAGGCCTATTTGACAGCCTTTAACGCCGGCATTGAAACCTGGCGCCTGTTGGTGCTGCTGGCCATCGAGCGCACGCTGTCGGCACAGTACGCTTGCCGGGTGATCGGCATGGACAAGGCGTCGGTCAGCCGCAGCTTCAAGCGCATGCAAGCCGAGGGTCTGATCACCATGGCCTTGGACCCCAAAGACGGCCGACTGCGGCTGGCCAGTCTGACCGACAAGGGGCAGGCCCTGCACGACGAGATCCGCGAGCTGGCGCTGGAGAGAGAGCGCGCCTTGCTCTCGCCCTTGTCGCCCCCGGAGCGCGAGCTGCTGGTCGACTTGCTGCGCCGCCTTCACGACAACCTGCCCTCGGTGGAGGAGGCGACCCGGCGTTATCTGCAGCATCGGCACCCCCAAGCGATGCGCAAGCGTGCAGCCCGCTCGACCCGCACCGCGCAGGCAGCGACCCAGTCGTGAGTACTGATTCCATTGTGATCGTCGGCGTCGGCCATGCGGCGGTGCAGCTGTGTGCCAGCCTGGTCGAGGCCGGCCAGGAGCATCGGGTTCACCTGCTTGGCCATGAGCCCGAACTGCCGTACCAGCGCCCACCGCTGTCCAAGTCGTTTTTGAAAAAGGCCGATGAGCCCACGCAGTTGCTGCGCGAGGCCAGCTGGTTTGAGCAGGCCGGCGTCAAACTGAGCTTGGGGCAGACCGTTCAGGCCATTGATCGCCAGGCCAAGACCCTCATCCTGGGCAGCGGCGCGACGCTGGGCTATGGGCAGCTGGTGCTGGCCACTGGCACGCGTGCGCGCACCCTGCCCGGCTGGCCCGCCCATGCGTCCAATGTGCGGCTGCTGCGAAGCGCGCAGGATGCGCGCGCGCTGCGCGCTGCCATCGGCGCGTGCCAGGCAGTGACAGTGGTCGGTGGCGGCTTCATTGGTCTTGAGGTGGCGGCCACCTGTGCCGCCCTGGGCAAGGCGGTGACGGTGCTAGAGGCCGGCCCGCGGCTGATGGGGCGGGCGGTCTCGCCGGCCCTGTCGGCCCATGTGCTGGCGCAGCACCGCGCCGCGGGCATCGGCATCGAACTGGCGACAGAACTGGGCGAGCCGGTGTTTCACGAGGGCCGTTTGGTGCGTCTGCAGGCGCCCACCGGCGCGCGGGAGGTCGATCTGCTGCTGGTGGCCATTGGCGCGCTGCCCAATGCCGAGCTGGCGCAGGCCTCAGGCCTGGCTTGTGACAACGGCGTACGGGTCGACGCCGGCATGCGCACCAGCGACCCGGACATTTGGGCGGTGGGCGATTGCGCGCAGTTTCCGTTGGGCTCGCAGCGCTGGCGACTGGAGTCCATTCAAAATGCCCAGGACCAGGCGCGCGTGGCGGCCTCGCGCCTGCTCGGAGGCGCAGCCATCTACCGGCCGGTGCCCTGGTTCTGGTCGGAGCAAGGTGCTATGCGGCTACAGATGGTCGGGTTGACCGATGCGGGGCCGCTGCAGACCGTGCGACGCGCAGGCCCGCAACCGGGTGCCTTGAGCCTGTTTCACTACCAGCAGGGCGTGCTGCGCTGTGTCGAGTCGGTCAATGCGCCGGCCGATTACATGGTGGCGCGCAAGTGGCTCGAATCCGGCGCCTCGCCCGACCCCAAGCGCGTGGCCGATGCCGGCCAGCCCTTGCGCTCGTTGCTGCCTTTGGCTTAGCGCTCATGCTCTGGCGCGCCGGATGAGGCCACAATCGTGGGTTGCGGCGCCCAAGCCTGGCGATGACCCCTGTCTTGAAAAGAAAGCTAGACCATGATCCGACGAGCCCTCCTTCGAGCCCTGACTCTTGCTGCAGCCATCGGCGCTGCCGGCGCCCAGGCGCAGTCCTTCCCCACCAAGCCCATCAAGATCGTGGTGCCGGTGGCTGCCGGCGGCGGCACAGATCTGCTCGCCCGCACGCTCGGACAAAAGGCGGGAGATCTGCTGGGCCAAGCGGTGGTGGTCGAAAACATCCTGGGCGCCGGTGGCAACATCGGCGTGCAGGCGGTGGCCAAGGCGGCGCCTGACGGCTACACCTTGCTGCTTTCACCGGCAACGATTGCCACCAATGTCGCGGTGTTTCGCAAGCTGCCCTATGACTTGGTCAAGGACCTGCAGGCGGTGACCCTGGTGGGGCAGACCAGCGTGGTGCTGGTGGTTCACCCGAGCTTTAACGTCAAGACGGTGGCCGAGTTCATCGATGCGCTCAAACAAAAGCCAGGTGCGCTCAACTACGGCTCGGCCGGCATCGGCAGCCCGCAGCATTTGCAGAGCGAGCTGTTTGCGCAAAGAACCGGCATCAGCGGTAACCACATTCCCTACAAGGGGCAGTCGCAGGCCATGACCGACCTGGTCAGTGGGCAGCTCAATTACATGTTCAGTCCTTTGCAAAATGCCCTGCCCTACATCAGGGATGGCCGCATCCGCGCTTTGGGCCTGGCCTTGCCGCAAAGAACCCCGGCCCTGCCCCAAACCCCCACATTTGCCGAGCTCGGCTTCAAGGATCTGGACTTCACCAACTGGTTTGCGCTGTATGCGCCAGCAGGAACGCCGGCTGCGGTGGTCAAAAAACTCAGCGAGGCCTTCGTTCAGGTCGGCCGCTCACCCGACATGGCCGAGCGCTTGGCCAAACTGGGCTTTGAGCCCTTTTTCACATCGCCTGAAGAAGGCAACGAGTTCATGCGCGCGGAAATCATGCGCTGGAGCCGGGTCGCAACCCAGGCCAACATCAAGGCGGAATAAAAATGGACGAGGCTCTGAACGATCTGCTGCAAGACCTGGCCATTGCCAATCGCATCCTGGTCAACGAAGGCGTGCTCGATGGCTTCGGCCATATCAGCGTGCGGCATCCGCAGCAAGCCGATCGGTTTTTCATTGCCCGCAGCATGGCTCCGGGACTGGTGACGGCCGCTGATTTGCTGCAAGTCGACCTTGACGGCGTGGTGCACGACGAACAAGGCCGCCGCACTTATGTCGAGCGCTTCATCCACAGTGCCATCTATGCCGCCCGGCCCGATGTGCATTCGGTGGTGCACAGCCATTCGCCGTCCATCATTCCCTTCGGCGTGACCAGCGCGCGCCTGCGCCCCATCTGCCATATGAGCGGTTTCTTGGGCGCGGTAACCCCGGTCTATGAGATCCGCCACAGCGCCGGCGAAAGCACAGACCTGTTGATCAGCAGCCAGGCGCTGGGCCGCTCCTTGGCCCAGGTGTTGGGCTCGGCCAGCGTGGCCTTGATGCGCGGCCACGGCAGTGTGACGGCCGGTCAGAGCATCAAGCAGTCGGTGTTTCGAGCCATCTACACCGAAAAAACGGCCCGCCTGCAAATGGAGGCCATGCGGCTCGGTGAGATCAATTTCCTGACCGACGGCGAAGCCCAGGCCACATCGGCCATGAACGACACCCATTTGCAAAGGCCCTGGGAGATGTGGAAACGTCAGGCCTTGCGAAACTGGGACTGAGCGCCCTGCCCAGAGCGTGCGCTTGACGCGCGCGGGCCCCGGGCATATCGGGCAGGGTGCCCGTGCGATGATTGAAGTCCATGTCATCCGTGCCCGCTTCCACTGTCATCGGCCTGCAGGGCCGCCAGCGGCACCTCGCGGTATTTACCATCTTGGCGGGCATCGCCTTGTCGGTGCTCGACACCACCACCATCGCCATGGGGCTGCCGACCATGACGCGCGAACTTGGCGTCAGCGCCGACCAAGCGGTTTGGATCATCAACGCCTTTCAACTCGCGGTGCTGGTGGCCTTGCTGCCGGTCGCCCATTGGGGCGGGCGCGTCAGTTTCAGACGCGTCTATCTGGGTGGTGTGGCGCTATGGGGCGTGGCATCGGCTGTGGCCTGCTTGGCCGACTCGCTGCCTGTGTTGGTTGCTGCGCGTGTGGCCCAGGGCCTGGGCGCGGCCGGCCTGATGGGCGTCAATATGGCCCTGGTGCGCCTGGTCTGGCCGCCGGCCTTGCTGGGCAAAGGCGTGGCGCTCAATTCGGTGGTGGTGAGCATCGCTACCGTGTCCGGTCCCTTGCTGGCTGCGATGGTCCTGTCAGCGGCTTCCTGGCGCTGGCTGTTTGCGCTGAACATCCCGGCCTGCGCGCTTTTGCTCTTGCTGGGTTGGCGCACTCTGCCCGCCAATCAACCGGCAGCAGGCGCCGAGCCGCTGGCCTGGCGCGACGTGCTGCTCAATGGCGCCATGTTCGTGTTGGTGTTTCTGGCCGCGGAAAGCTTCGGGCGCGCGATCAAGTCGCCCTTGGGCATGACGCAGGGCCTGCTGGAAGGCGCATTGCTGCTGGCCGCCGGTTTGGCGGCGGGCTTCGTTCATGTGCGCCGGCAGTGGCGTCAATCGCAGGCCCTGCTGCCTCTGGACCTGCTTCGCATTCCGCTGTTTCGGCTGTCGATGATGACTTCGGTGGGCAGTTTTGCCGCGCAGACCATGGCCTATGTGGTGTTGCCCTTTCTCTTGCTGGAAGCCTGGCGTGCTACGCCTTCGCAGGCGGGCCTTTTGATGTCGTGCTGGCCGGCCGGTACCTTTGTGGCGGCCCATCTGGCTGGCCGCTTGATAGGCCGCTATCACAACGGCTTGCTGGGGGCGATAGGGCTGGTCTGCATGAGCCTGGGCCTGGCCTTTCTGGCGTATGTGGCATTGGCCTGGGAGCTAACCCATGTTGTGGTCATGGGTTTGCTCTTGTGCGGTGTCGGCTTCGGACTGTTCCAGTCGCCCAACAATCACACCATCATCACCTGCGCGCCGGTACACAGGGCCGGCGCAGCCGGCGGTATGCTGGCCACCGCCCGTCTGGTCGGGCAGAGCTTGGGCGCCACCGTGGTGGCGGTGGTGTTTGCGGCCCATGGCCAGACCAGCGTTCATGCCCTGGGTGTGGCCTTGCTGGTCGCAGCTTTCTTGTCGGCCCTTGGAGCCTACGCCAGCTTTGAGCGCACCCGTTATCGGCTGCCCGCGGCCTGAACGCCTCGGGCGCCTGTCCTTTTGTTCCCAGGCCTTCAGTGCCCTTCAAAGTCCACCAGCGTGAACAATGCCAGCCCTGAGGCCTGGAGCCGCTGTGAGCCACCGAGTTCGGGTAGATCCACAATGGCCGCGCCTTCGATCACCGTGCCGCCCAGCTTTTCCAGCAGACGGCGCCCGGCCATCATGGTGCCGCCGGTGGCGATCAGGTCATCGATCAGCAGCACCCTCTGGCCGGCTTGCACCGCGTCGGTGTGCAGCTCCACCGTCGCGCTGCCGTATTCCAGTTCATAGGTTTCTTCCACCGTGGTGAAAGGCAGCTTGCCTTTCTTGCGGATGGGCACAAAGCCTAGGCCTAGCTCATAGGCCACCACCGAGCCCAGGATGAAGCCACGCGCATCGAGCCCCGCCACCAGATCGGGCCGCAGCGCCGGGTCCATGTAGCGGTGCACAAAAGCATCGACCAGCACGCGGAACACGCGCGGGTTTTGTAGCAGCGGCGTGATGTCGCGAAACTGCACGCCCGGTGCCGGCCAGTCGGGCACGGTGCGAATATGGCGGCGCAGGTATTCGGAAACGTCCATCGGTCTCATCCTTGCAGGAGTTTTTCCTCGGCCAGGGCCAGGGCCGGCGGGCGGCCGGAGAGCACCAGCGTGTCGCCGCCTTCGAGCACCAGGCTGTCGTCGGCAGCCACGATCTGACCGTCCGCACGGCGCAGGTGCACCACGCGCACGCCCACCGCATGCAGGGCTTGCTCGCCCAGGGGCTGGCCGACTGCGCTGATGCCCGCCGGCAGTGTCAGACTGCTCAGCCGCTCCTGGTCGAGTTCGTCTACGGTGTCATCATCGACACCATGAAAATATCCACGCAGCAGGCTGTAGCGCGCATCGCGCTGTTCCTGCACGCTGCGTATCACCTGCCGCATCGGCACGCCCACCAGGGCCAGCGCATGGCTGGCCAGCATCAGGCTGCCTTCAATCGCTTCGGGTACCACCTCGGTCGCTCCAGCGGCTTGCAGTTTCTCCAGATCATGATCGTCCACCGTGCGCACCACCACTGGAACCGCCGGCGCATGTTCGCGCGCACTGGCCAGCACCTTGAGAGCGCTGGCTGTGTCCAGGTAAGTCACCACCACCGCGCTGGCCCGGGCCAGGCTCGCCGCCATCAGCGATTGAATGCGTGCGGCGTCGCCAAACACCACCGAGTTGCCGGCGGCGGCCGCCTGCCGAACCCGGTCCGGGTCCAGGTCCAGGGCAATATAAGCAATGCCCTCTTTGTCCAGCATGCGCGCCAGGTTCTGGCCGCAGCGGCCATAGCCACAGATGATGACGTGCCGCGTGGTGTTGATGGCCTTGCGGGCGATCTGCGTCATCTGCAGTGACTGCTGCATCCACTCATTGGCCACCAGCCTCATGACGATGGCATTGGCCTGCATGATGATGAAGGGCGCTGTCAGCATCGATAGCACCATGGCGGCCAGCACTGGGTTGAGCAATTGCGGCGGCACCAGCTTGCCATCTTGAGCCAGCGCCAGCAGCACAAAGCCGAACTCGCCGGCCTGCGCCAGGTACAGGCCGGTGCGCAGCGCCACCCCGTCGCTGGCGCCCAGGCTCCGGGCGAGGATGGTGATCAGCACCAGCTTGATCAGCACCGGCACGATCAGCAGCAAGAGCACCAGGGGCCAGTGGTCGGCGACCTCGCGCCAATCGAGCATCATGCCGATGCTGATGAAAAACAGCCCCAGCAGCACGTCGTGGAAGGGCCGTATGTCGGTTTCCACCTGGTGTTTGTATTCGGTCTCGGAGATCAGCATGCCGGCGATGAAGGCGCCCAGCGCCAGGCTCAGGCCGGCCAACTCGGTCAGCCAGGCCAGCGCCAGCGTCACCAACAGCAGATTGAGCACAAACAACTCTTCGCTCTTGCGCCGCGCTACCAGCGTCAGCCACCAGCGCATCACCCGTTGGCCGCCGGTCAGCAGCAGCCCCACCAGCACCGCCGCTTTGACCACGGCCAGGGCCAGCGCCCCCAGTAACTGCTCGGCCGGCGAGCCCAGCGCCGGAATCAGTACCAGCAGCGGCACCACCGCTAAGTCCTGAAACAGCAGTACGCCCATGACCCGGTGGCCGTGTTCGCTGTCGAGCTCGAGCCGCTCGGACAGCAGCTTGACCACCAGCGCAGTGCTGCTCATGGCCGCCGCGCCGGCCAGGGCCAGTGCGCCTTGCCAGGACAGGTTCCAAAACCGCGGCGCCAGGTAACCCAGAAGCAAGGCGCCGGCCAGGATCAAGGCCATCGTCAGTACCACCTGCAGCAGGCCCAGTCCGAACACGTGCTGGCGCATGGCGCGCAGCTTGCTCAGATTGAATTCCAGCCCGATGACGAACATCAGAAACACCACCCCGAACTCCCCGAGGTAGTGAACGCTATCGGCGCTTTGTGCAAGCGCCAGGGCATTGGGCCCGATCAGCACCCCGACGGCCAGGTAGCCCAGCATGGGCGGCAGCTTGAGCGAGCGGCAGGCGACCACCCCCAGCACCGCAGCCAGCAGATAAAACAAGGTCAGCTCTAGACCAGACATTGGTTCATGGTAGCCGATGCTCCGGTGAGCAAGCGTCAGGTCGGAAATGGTCTGCCACGCGCGTGTCGCTGACTAGAATGCTCGCATGAGCTCTTCCTCTGGTCTGAATCCCGAGCAATGCCTGGCCTTGGCAAAGCAGACTTTCGGCATTGAGGCCGCGGCGGTGCAGGCGCTGGCCGATCGGGTTGGCCAGCCGTTTGTCCGGGCGGTGGAGTTGATGCTCCATTGCCGCGGCCGGGTGGTGGTCATGGGCATGGGCAAGAGTGGCCATATCGGGCGCAAGATCGCCGCCACCCTGGCGTCGACGGGCACACCCGCCTTGTTCGTGCATCCCGCAGAGGCCAGTCACGGCGATCTGGGGATGATCACCGAGGTCGACGTGGTGCTGGGCATTTCCAACAGCGGCCAAAGCGAGGAGATCAACAGCCTGCTGCCGACGCTGCGCCGTCAGCGCGTGGCGATGATCGCCATCACTGGCGGACTCGACTCTCCTTTGGCCCGCCACGCCGATGTGGTGCTCGACAGCAGCGTCTCGCAGGAGGCCTGCCCGCTCAACCTGGCACCGACAGCCAGCACGACGGCGCAACTGGCCTTGGGCGATGCCTTGGCGGTGGCGCTGCTCGACGCCCGCGGCTTTCAAGCTGAGGATTTTGCGCGCTCGCACCCGGGCGGCGCATTGGGTCGCAAGCTGCTCACTTTGGTGGCCGACGTCATGCGCTCGGGCGCGGCGGTGCCGCAGGTCAGCGCGCAAGCGTCGTTTTCCGAATTGATGCGCGAGATGAGCAGCAAGGGCCTGGGCGCCTCAGCGGTGGTCGATGCACAGGGCGCGGTGCAGGGCATCTTCACCGACGGTGATCTGCGCCGCTTGGTGGAAAAAGGCCAGGATCTGCGGGGCTTGTGTGCCGAAGCTGTGATGCATCGGGGCCCGCGCACCGTGCGACCCGATGCGCTGGCAGCTCAAGCGGCAGCCCTGATGGAGCTCCACCGCATCACCAGCGTGTTGGTGGTCGATGCGCAGGGCAAGCTGGTCGGGGCGCTCAACAGCAATGACCTGATGCGGGCCAAGGTGATCTGATGGGCAAGCTGTCTTTTAGCGATTCATTCACTCCAGCTCTGCAGATCGCGCCTGAGTTGTTGCTGCGGGCGCAGCCCGTGCGCGTGGCCTTTTTCGATGTCGATGGCGTGCTCACCGACGGTGGCCTGTATTTCAGCGAGCGTGCAGCAGTCTCTGGTCTGGCTGATCCGGCGGCCAGCGCGGCCGAAACCATCAAGCGCTTTCACACCCTCGATGGCCACGGTTTGAAAATGCTGCAGCGAGCCGGCATCACGCCGGTGGTGATCAGCGGCCGGGACAGCCCCGCCCTGCGTGCGCGGGTGCAGGCGCTGGGTATCAGCCATGCCCATTTCGGCACCGAGGACAAGGTGCCGGCGGCAGAAAAAACCTTGCAGGCCCTGGGGCTGGATTGGCAGCAGGCTGCTGCCATGGGCGACGATTGGCCTGATCTGCCGGTCATGCGCCGCGCGGCCATCAGCGCGGCGCCGGCCAATGCCCATGTGGAGGTGCGCGCCCTGGCCGATCATGTGACCGAGGCCTCTGGCGGCCATGGGGCGGCGCGGCAGTGGTGTGACCTCTTGCTTGTGGCCAGCGGACGCTACAAGCAACTCCTGGACGAGTATCTGCAATGAGGCGTCCTGCTGACCTGATGGGCCTGGCCGCAGCGCTGCTCGGCCGCAGCGGCCGCTGGCTGCAGCGCGGCTGGGAGTCCGTCTCGATATACCTGCCGGTGCTGCTCATGGGTGCGCTGGCCTTGGCCACTTACTGGATGGTCCAGCGCACGCCCGCGCTCAGCCAGCCGCAGGAGACGCCCAAGGCGCGGGTGCATGAGGTGGATTTTTTCATGCGCGGCGCGGTGATCAAGACCTATGACGCCTCTGGGCGCATTCAAAATGAATTGGCCGGCGCCGAGATCCGCCACTACAGCGACAACAAGACCCTGGAGGTCGATCAGCCCCGCCTGCTCACCGTGGGGCCTGATGCCCGCGTCACCCGAGCCACTGCCTTGAAGGCCCGCACCCAGGACGATGGCTCGCAAATGCAGTTGATGGGAAACGCGGTGGTGGTTCGCGAGGCCGGCCCTCAGGCAGACGGACGGCAGTGGCCCCGTCAGGAGTTGCGCGGTGAACTGTTGATCATCAACACGCAGGAAAATTGGCTGCGCTCGCCTCAGCCAGCGGTGCTGATCAGTGGACAGGACCGATTTTCTGCCGACAGCCTGAGCTACGACCACCAAAACCGTGTGGCCGAGTTGAAGGGCCGGGTCAAGGCCACTTTGGCGCCGCGCTGAAACAAAAAAGCCTTGCAGCGCAAGCTGCAAGGCCTTGTTTTCAAGGCACCCGCTGGGGTGCCTCAAGCCGGTAAGGGCTCAGTAGCCGCCGCGGCCACCGCCGCCGCCGCCACGGCCGCCGCCGCCATAGGGGCTGCGAAAGCCACCATCGCTACCGCCGCCGCCGCCGCCACCACCGTAGCCGCCCCCGCCGGAGCGACCACCGCCGCCACCGCCGCCGCCGTAACCGCCGCCACCACCACCGCCGCCGCCGAAGCTACGGGGAGGACGTGCTTCCATCGGGCGAGCCTCATTGACGACGACGCTGCGGCCGCCGAGCGACTGCCCGTTCATGCCGTTGATGGCGGCTTGCGCCTCAGCATCACTGCCCATCTCGACAAAGCCAAAGCCTTTGGAGCGGCCAGTGTCACGCTCCATCATGACCTTGGCGCTGCTCACAGAGCCAAATTGCGAAAAGCTCTGCTGCAGATCTTCATCGCGCACGGAATACGGCAGGTTGCCGACGTAAAGTTTGTTGCCCATTCAGGGACTCCTCTAAAACACAGAAAAAAGCGATGGAGTCCCGAAAGCACAGCGCGCGAAACTGACCGATCACCCAATTAGCGAGCCATTTTCTGACCACGCTTCTACCATTATGCGTGAGGCCCAGGCGAAAGGGTATATAAAAGTAACTGGTAATTACCCCTGATTGTGCATTTGTGGTGAGAAAACACCGCTGGCCGTGGGCCAGCTGGGCCCCACTGATAGGGCGGCCCAGAACGAAGCCTCACGCCGGTTTCACCAGTTCACCTCACGGTCGGGCGTTGCACCAATGCGGTGCAAGCTGTGATCGGCCCCTTCAAACTCCTCTTCCTGCGATAGTCGCAGGCCCATGATCGCCTTGAGTGCGGCATAAATCACCCAGCCGCTCAACAAAGCCCAGGCCACGCCCAACGCCGTGCCCAGCAATTGCGCGCTGAGGTTGACTCCGCCCAAGCCGCCCAGAGCCTTGCTGCCAAACAGTCCAGCGGCCAGTCCGCCCCAGGCACCGCACAACCCATGCAGGGGCCAGACGCCCAGCACGTCGTCGATCTTCCAGCGGTTCTGTGTGAGCGTGAACATCACGACGAAAATGGCACCAGCAATCCCTCCGACGACGAGGGCGCCCAGAGGGTGCATCAGGTCCGAGCCCGCACAGACGGCCACCAGGCCGGCCAGAGGACCGTTGTGTACAAAGCCAGGGTCATTGCGGCCCAGGATCAGCGCCACCAGGGTGCCGCCGACCATGGCCATCAAAGAGTTAACCGCCACCAGACCTGAGATCTTGTCGATGGTTTGTGCGCTCATCACATTAAAACCAAACCAGCCTACCGTCAGAATCCAGGCGCCCAGGGCCAAGAAAGGGATGTTCGACGGCGGGTGGGCCGAAATAGCGCCGTCCTTGCGGTAGCGGTTGCTGCGTGCCCCCAGCAACAGTACCGCCGGCAGCGCAATCCAGCCGCCGACCGCGTGGACCACCACGGAGCCGGCGAAATCATGGAATTCGTCGCCGGTCTGAGCCTTGATCCAGGCTTGTACGCCCCAGGCTTGGTTCCAAACGATCCCCTCAAAAAACGGGTAGACCAGGCCGACGATGACCGCCGTGGCGATCAGTTGCGGGTAAAAACGCGCTCGCTCGGCGAT
>CANHGF010000023.1 GCA_947460065.1 Comamonadaceae bacterium | reverse complement strand
TTCACGTTTTAGGGCTTGAGTTTACAAAGGAGCGGTAGCGAGGCTGACGGCGCACTCGGAACTTTTATCAGAATCCGGCTGGCGCCAGCGAGAACACCCAGCTGCTCAGCCCGAAGCAGCCCAGCAGTACCGCCAGCGCGATCAGTCGGCTGGTCGCATCGTCGCGGGCTGCCGGCTCAGACTGCTCCAGCGGCTTATCGCCATGCACCATGGCGCCGACAATCGCATGGCCCTTGAACGTGTGCCAGATGATGGCCAGCAGGTGCAGCAGCACCAGCGCGAACAGCAGCAGCTTGCCGATGTTCTTGTGATAGGCCGAGGCTGCACTCACCGAGGCGCTGGATACGAGATGGCTCAGCGGTCCAGAAAAAGCGATTTCATCGTCGCTGATCAGGCCGCTGGCCACTTGAACGGTGAGCACCAGAGCAAAGGCCAGGACAGCCAGTGCGCCCAGGGGACTGTGGCCGGTGCGCCGGCGCGCATCGATACGCCCGCGCAGGTCTTCGATGATGGCGCCCGGCCTGAGGTTGAAGGACGAAAAACGCGACCATCGCCCGCCAATCAGCCCCCAGACCAGGCGAAACAGCAGCAGGCTCAACACCGCCTGGCCGAAGCGAAAGTGCCAGACCATGGCCGAGCCGCCGATGTTGCCGCTGACCACCAGGCCCACCACGCAGACCACCAGCGCCCAATGAAACAGACGGGTTGGCAGGTCCCAGATGCGGGTGCGGATGAGATGGCTGGCGTAGTGGTTCATGTGGATGTCCTGGCAAAGGCAGAGCTCAAAGCCGGCATTCCCGACAAAAAAGCCCTATGAGAGTGATGGACCCAGTGCAAGACTGGGCTCGCGCCGTTAGACTGCATCGACCGTTCTGGCGATTTTGCGCCAGCTCTTGTCCCTCGTTCTAAGGAAGTCCCCATGAAAATTTTCGCTCATCTTGTCTCCCTAGGCGCTTTGCTGGCTCTGAGTCTGCCGGCGGCTGCGCAGTTTGCCAAGCCGGAGGACTCCATTCGTTACCGCCAGGGCTCGCTGTTTGTCATGGGTCAGCATTTTGCGCGTGTTGGCGCCATGGCCAATGGCCGAGTGCCTTTTGACGCCAAGGTTGCCCAAGAGAATGCCGACATTGTGGCCGCCATGGCCAAGCTGCCCTGGGCCGGCTTTGGCCCCGGCACCGACAAGGCCGCTCCGACCAAGGCCAAGGCCGAGATCTGGAGCGAGCAGCCCAAGTTCAAGGATGCCAGCGAGAAGATGATGGCCGAAACTACCAAGCTCGCTGCTGCCGCTAAAACGGGCAATCTGGATGCCCTCAAGGCCGCCTTCGGCGCTACGGCCGGTAGCTGCAAGGCCTGCCACGACGCATACCGCGCACAGTAAGCAGCAGGCCCAGGGCCGATACACAACTGTAGTGTGCCGGCTCAGCTTTCTGCCATCAGCTTTTCAATCAACTGGTTGAGGGCCGCAAAGTCGGGCTCGCCAACATATTGCTTGACGATTTCACCGCGCTTATTGACCAAATAGGTGGTCGGTGTGATCTTGGTATCGCCCCAGGCCTTGGCAATGGCGCCGGTGTTGTCGATCGCCACCTTAAAGGGCAGCTGCCGGCTCTGGCTGAAGTTGACCACGTAGGCTGGCGGGTCGTAGCTCATGGCCACTGCCAGCGTCTCGTAGCCGCGTGCATGAAATTGCTGGTGTGTCTTCACCAGTTGAGGCATTTCCGCGACGCAGGTCACGCAGCTGGTGGCCCAGAAGTTGACCAGCAGCACCTTGCCTTTGAAGGCCTCGGTACTGGTTTGGCTGCCGTCGAGCAGCACGAAGCGCGTCTCGGGCGCAGCCTGCTTGGTAGAGCAAGCAGCGCCTAGCAGGCCCGAAGCCAGCACAGCTGCGGCGAGCCAAAGTCGGCATCGGTTCAGGCGTATCGAAGCGGTCATGGGCAAAGTGTATCGACCCTAGGTCGGCTCGCTAGCAAGTTTGGCCTGCTTAAATGATTTTTTGCGTTTTGAGTTCGGCCAACTTTGCCGCGTCCCAGCCCAGCACCGAGGTCAATACCTCCTCGGTGTGCTGACCCAGCAAGGGCGGTGGGAGCCCCTGGCCGGGGCCGCGTACCGGCGTGGCGCTGAGCTTCATAGGACTGGCCACCAGGCTGAGGTCTTGGCGAGCCGGATGCTGCCAGTGCTTGACCATGCCGCGCTCATGGACCTGCGGATCGGCAAACACTTCGGCCAGACTGTTGATGGCGCCACAGGGCACTTTGGCCGCCTCCAGCGCCGACAGCCAATCGGCCTTGCTGCGGGTTTTCATGACCTCTTCCAACACGGGCACCAACTCAGCGCGGTTGACCACCCGCTGGCGGTTGCTGGCAAAACGCGGATCGCTGGCCAGCTCGGGCCGTCCAGCGACCTCGCAGAATTTGGCGTACTGGCCGTCGTTGCCAACGGCCAGAATCAGGTGGTCGCGTTGGCCATCGGCCGACGGTGCCACTTCGAAGACCTGATAAGGCACGATATTTTGGTGCGCATTGCCGGCGCGGCCGGGCACCTTGCCGCTGACCAGGTAGTTGGCGCCCAGATTGGCCAGCATGGCCACCTGGGTGTCGAGCAGGGCCATGTCGATCTGCTGGCCTTTGCCGGTGCGCTCGGCATGGCGCAGCGCCGCCAGGATGGCCACCGTGGCATACATGCCCGTCATCAGGTCGGCCACCGCCACGCCCACCTTCTGCGGCCCGCCACCGAGGTCGTCGCGCTCGCCGGTGACGCTCATCAGCCCGCCCATGCCTTGAATGGCGTAGTCGTAGCCAGCCCGCTCGGCATAGGGACCGGTCTGGCCAAAGCCGGTGATCGAGCAATAGACCAGGCGCGGGTTGATGGCCAGCAAACTGCGCGCATCCAGGCCGTAGCGGGCCATATCGCCGACTTTGAAGTTCTCCACGAATACATCGCAATGGCGCACCAGTTCGCGGATCAGCGTCTGACCTTGTTCCTGTGCGATGTCGCAGACCACCGAGCGCTTGTTACGGTTGGCGCCCAGGTAGTAGGCCGCCTCGCGGGTTTCCTGTCCCTGGTCGTCATGCAGGAAGGGCGGGCCCCAACTGCGTGTATCGTCACCTTGCCCGGGCCGCTCAATCTTGATCACGTCAGCGCCAAGGTCGGCCAGATTCTGTGTGCACCAGGGGCCGGCCAGCACCCGGGACAGGTCAAGAACGCGGATGCCTTGCAAAGAGTTCATGCCTTGATTGTGGCGCAGGCGCGCTGTCACCTGCAGGCCGGGGGTCTGTCGCTGGAGCGCCCGCGACCTGGCCCCGATGCCTGTACAGTCTCAGAGTGTTCTTTCAAGCGACTCATCGACCCACTCCTGCCGCCCTTGCCAGCGCCCTGGCCCTGAGTCTGGGCATCCTGCTGGCCGCCTGCAGCCCCACTCTGAACTGGCGGCAGGTCCATCCCGAAGGGGTGGACATGACTGTGTTGCTGCCCTGCAAGCCCGACCGGGCCAGCAAGAGCGTGCCCCTGGGCGGGCGCGAGACCCTGCTGTCCATGACCGGTTGCGAGGCCGGCGGCGCCATGTACGCCCTGGCAGTGGCCGAGCTGAGCGATGCCGGCTCGGTGGCCGAGGTGCTGGCGCAATGGCAGTCCCTGACGCTGACCCATATGCGGGCAGAGACATCGACGCAGCAGCGCAGGCCTATGCCAGTGCCTGGCGCCGATGGTCCATCGCCCCTGCTGCTCTCGGCCCGCGGCAGTCACCCCGACGGCCAGGCGATCGAAGGCCAGGCTCTGTTTTTTGCGCGTGGCACCCGTGTATTCCAGGCGGTCATTTATGCGCCGCGCATCAATGCTGAGGCCGCCGAAACCTTTTTCAGAGGCATGAAGCTGCCATGAGCGCAACGCAGAGCCCATCGTCGCCCGTGGACGCCGCTGACCGGCTGGTCGGCCGTACCGCGGTGCTGGTGTTCCTGGCCTTTGCCCTGGGCTACTTTGCCTCGGCGGTGCTGCGCACGGTGATCGCTACTTTGTCGCCTACCTTGACGCAGGAGTTCGGTTTGCAGGCGGCCGATCTGGGGCTGCTGGCCGGCGGCTTTTTCCTGGGCTTTGCCAGTACCCAGCTGCTGCTCGGGTCCTGGTTGGACCTGTATGGCCCAAGGCGGGTTTTGGTGGGATTTCTCGCGGTAGCGGTGGTCGGCTGTCTGGCCTTTTCCGTGGCCGATAGCTTTGCGAGCATGCTGGCTGCGCGCGTGTTGTTGGGCGTGGGCGTTAGCGCCTGCCTGATGGCGCCGCTGACCGGCTTTCGCCGCTGGTATGAGCCGGCCCAGATGCTGCGGGCCAATTCCTGGATCCTGATGCTGGGCTCGCTGGGCATGCTGGCTTCGACCCTGCCGGTGCAGTGGCTGCTGCCCGTACTGGGCTGGCGCCCCATGTTCTGGGCGATGGCAGCTCTCATCGTGCTGGCCATGGTGCTCACCTTCAAACTGGTGCCCGCCCACACGCCGCCCCTGGGCGCAGCCACAGAGCCGCCGGGCTATGCCCAGGTCTGGCGCAGCCCGGCATTTCGCCGCCTGGTGCCCTATGCTTTTTTCATCAACGGTGGCATGGTCGGCTTGCAGACCCTGTGGCTGGGGCCCTGGCTGACCCGGGTGGTGGGGCTCAGCCCCCTGCAAGCCGCTGGCGGCTTGTTCTTCATCAATCTGGCATCGTTGCTGGCTTTTTCCGTTTGGGGCTGGGTGATGCCGGGTCTCACGCGGCGCGGCTGGAGCACTGAACGCTTGCTGCGCGCAGGGGTGCCGCTGACCCTGCTGATCATGGCGATCAACATCAGCCTGGGCAGCCTGGCCGATTGGCCGTATTGGGCGGTGCTCATCATGGTGGGCAGCGTGGTCTCGCTGGCCCAGCCGGCGCTGAGCATGACCTTCCCGCCCGCTTTGGCGGGTCGGGCTCTGTCGGCCTACAACCTGGTGTGTTTCCTGGGAATTTTCTCGATGCAGTGGGGTGTCGGTCTGTTGGTCGATGCCCTCAAGGCCCAGGGCTGGTCCGAGCTGGCCAGTTTTCAGGGCGCTTTCGCGGTTTTCTTCTTTTGCTCGTTGGCCGCGCTGCTCTATTACTTGCGCGGCAAGTCGGATAATCTCTAGCCATGAATGCGATCCTGGTCATTGCGCATGCACCCCTGGCCTCGGCCATGGGCCAGTGCATCGCCCATGTCTTTAATGACCCGCCGCGCTGTTTCGCGGTGCTCGATGTGCAGCCCAATGTGCCGCCGGAGGAGACCTTGGAGCAGGCGCGCATCATCCTGAACCAACTGGGCTGCCCGACCTGTCTGGTGATGACTGACATCTTCGGCGCCACTCCCTGCAATGTGGCCCAGAAGCTGGTCGACGGGGTGAGCAGCAAGCTGATCACCGGGATGAACCTGCCCATGCTGCTGCGCGCCTTGTCTTATCGAGAAGACACCCTGGATGCGCTGGTGGCACGCAGCCTGGCCGGGGCCAGCCAGGGGGTGATGCAGGTGGCCATCACCGCACCTCAGAACCAAAACCGACGGACCTATGACCAAGAACAGCGTGACCATCAGCAATAAATTAGGGCTGCACGCCCGCGCGTCGGCCAAGCTGACCAAGCTGGCCGGCAGCTTCCCTTGCGAGGTCTGGCTCAGCCGAGGCGAGCGCCGGGTCAATGCCAAGAGCATCATGGGCGTGATGATGCTGGCCGCTGGTCTGGGCACCACGGTCGAGCTCGAGACCCACGGCGAGCGCGAGCAGGAGGCCGCGCTCGCCATCTTGGCCTTGTTCAGCGACAAGTTTGGCGAAGGCGAATGAGCTTTTCCATCCACGGTCTGGCGGTCTCTCGCGGCATTGCCATCGGGCGGGCCGTGCTGGTGGCCTCCAGCCGTGCCGATGTGGCGCATTACTTCATCGACCCCACCCAGGCCGAGCAGGAAGTCCAGCGCATCCGGGTGGCGCGCGATGCGGTAGTCGCAGAAATCACCCGTGTGCAGCGTGAACTGCCCAAGGAAGCGCCGCCCGAACTCGCTGCCCTGCTTGATGTGCATCTGATGCTGCTGGAAGACGAGCAGCTGTCGTCGGGCGTCAAGCACTGGATCACCGATCGTCAGTACAACGCCGAATGGGCCATCACCACCCAGTACGAGATTTTGGCCCGGCAGTTCGATGAAATGCAGGACCCTTATCTGCGCGAGCGTAAGGCCGATCTAGAGCAGGTGGTCGAGCGGGTGCTGCGGGTGCTCAAGGGCGCTGGCTCGCCAGTACAGCCGCCGGCGGCCGCCACAGGTCGCACCCAGCAAGGCGAGCTGCTCGGCGACTCGCTTGATGTGCCTCTGGTGCTGGTGGCTCATGATCTGTCGCCGGCCGACATGCTGCAGTTCAAACAGAGTCTGTTCGTTGGTTTTGCCACTGACGTGGGCGGGCGCACCTCGCACACCGCCATCGTCGCGCGCAGCATGGACATCCCGGCGGTGGTGGGTGCGCGCAGCGCCAGTGCCCTGATCGAGCAGGACGACTGGGTCATCATCGATGGCGACGCCGGCGTGCTCATCGTCAACCCTTCGCCCATCATCCTGGCCGAATACGGCTTCAAGCAGCGTCAGGGCGAGCTCGAGCGCGAACGCCTGAGCCGGCTGCGCCACACACCGGCGGTCACGCTCGACGGTCAGAAGGTCGAGCTGCTGGCCAACATCGAGTTACCCGAGGACACCGCAGCGGCGGTCAACGCCGGTGCGGTCGGCGTGGGCCTGTTTCGCAGCGAATTCCTGTTCATGGGCCGGGGCGGCCAGCTGCCCGACGAAGAAGAGCAGTACCAGGCCTATGTGCGCGCCATCGAAGGCATGCAGGGCCTGCCGGTGACCATACGCACGGTCGACATTGGGGCCGACAAGCCGCTTGAGCGCAGTGCCCGCCAGGACGACCACCTCAACCCCGCTCTGGGCCTGCGCGCGATCCGCTGGAGCCTGGCCGACCCGCCCATGTTTCTGACCCAGCTGCGCGCGATCCTGCGCGCCGCGGCCCGCGGTCAGGTCAACCTGCTGGTGCCCATGCTGGCCCATGCGCGGGAGATCCGACAGACCATCGCGCTGATCGACCATGCCCGTGCCCAGCTTGACAACAAGGGTGTGGCGCACGGCCCGGTCAAGCTCGGCGCCATGATTGAGGTGCCGGCGGCGGCGCTCTCGCTCAAGCCTTTTTTGCGCCACTTCGACTTCCTGTCCGTGGGAACCAATGACCTGATCCAGTACACCCTGGCCATCGACCGGGCCGACGAAGCGGTGGCGCATTTGTACGATCCGCTCCATCCGGCGGTGCTCAGGTTGCTGGCCGACACCATTGCCGAGTCGCATGCGCGCGGCAAGCCGGTGAGCGTGTGCGGCGAAATGGCGGGCGACGTGGCCATGACCCGCCTGCTGCTCGGGCTGGGCCTGCGCTCTTTTTCCATGCACCCCTCGCAGATTCTGGCGGTCAAGCAGCAGGTGCTGCGCGCCGACGCAAGCAAGCTGCAGTCCTGGGCCCAGCAGATCATTGGCAGTGACGACCCGGCTCAAGCGATGCAGTCCGCATCGGCCTGAAGTTGCAGCGCCTGCTTAGCGCAGCGCGTCGCCCAGCCGCAGCCAGCCGCTGCCAAGCACCTGAGCCCGCAGGCCGCCGCGGCCCTCAAAGGCGTCCTGAAAGCCTGTTTGCCCGCTCAGTTCGGCGGGGCGAGGGCAAGGCGTGCACAGTTCGATCCCATGGCACTCGATGTCGCCTACCCAGAAGTTCTGGCCAACCAATGCGTTGAGCTCTTGGGCCGACAGGCCGCTCAGCAGCACGTTGCGCCGCGTTTGGGCCATGGTAAAGGCGGGCAGGCCTGAGGCTTCCTGCCATTCGTTGGCGGTGGCGATGCCCTCTTCGGTGATCAGGCTCAGATGCCGGATCTTGGGCGGCTGCGTGTCTGAGTAAGCGCCCTGACCGGTGGCATAGCGGTCGCCTTCGAGCCCTTGGCCGGCAATCACCTTCAACTGCTTTGCCTCGCGCATAGGCTGACCCGCACTGGCGCACCAGAACAGGCCCGAAATTTGTCCCAAGGAGGAACTCATGGCTGCTGCTGCCTCAGTCCAGCTTGAGTCCGGTATCGGCGGCAAGCTTGAGGTATTGCGGCAATTCGCGGCCGACCACCGATGTCAGATCGACCACCGAGCCCGGCAGGGGATCAATGCGATAGCCTTTGAGCCGCTCGATCACCTGTGGAGAGGCCAGCGATGCATTGAGCTGGGCATTGAGCCAGGCCACTTGGTCGGCAGGCATGCGCGCCGGCCCGACCAGGGCGAACCACAGGCCCATGTGCACGTCTTTGAAGCCGGCCTCGACAAAGGTGGGCACATCCGGCAATTCGGCGGCCCGCTGGGTACCGGTCCAGGCCAAGGGCACCAGCTTGCCTGTGCGGATATGCGGCAGTGCGGTGCTGATGCCCATCACGTTGACCGGGATCACCCCGGTCAGCGTGTCGGTCGTGCCTTGCCCGGAATCCTTGTAGGCCACATGACTGAGGTTGATGCCCGCATTGCGCTTGAATAACTCGACCGTCAGGTGCGCAGCTGAGCCGAGCAGCGGCGAGGTGTAGTTCAGCGGAGTGGGGCTGGCCTTGGCCCTGGCCACCAGATCGGCGATGTTGCGGATACCGCTGGCCGCGGAGGCCACCAGCAAGTTGTCGCCTCGGCCAACCATGCCGATCATCGTGAAGTCGCCGGGCACCTTGTAGGGCACGCTGCGGTAGAGCGCCGGCGTGATGATGAAGTTGTTGGCCGTCAGCATCAGGGTGTAGCCATCAGGCGCTGCCTTGGCCGTTGCGTCGGTCCCGATGATGCCGCCAGCGCCAGGACGGTTATCGACCACCCAGCTCTGGCCGGTGCGCCGGCCCATGTCTTCGGCGATGACGCGGGCGACCGGGTCGGTCAGGCTGCCGGTGGCCGCCGGCACGATCACCCGCACGGTGCGTTGCGGGTAGCCGCCGGGGCCGGCTTGGGCGGCTGCCAGCATCGGCGCCAGCATCAGTGCCGCCAGTACATGACGCTTTCCGATTCCTCTAGACATAGATATTCCTTCCCGCATTTGGCCGCCCTGGATCTAAGGCGGTGCAAGCGAGGATAGGCATTTCAGGCCGAGTCGGATAGCACAAATTTTTACGCAGAGTGATGCAAAAAACGCAGCACCCTGGGCTTCAGGTGGCCTCGTGCCCGCGCAATTGCAATTGTGCGACGGCCAATTGGCAAAACCGTTCTATGGCCGGCGGCAGGCTGCGGCCGCTGCGTACGTAAATACCCAGCAGCGAGGGCATGGCTTTTTTCACCGGCAGGTGAACCAGGGTACCTTGCTGCAGTTCGTCTTCAATACCCAGCCGGTTGACAAAAGCCACGCCGCGCCCCTGGCGGGCCATCTGCTTCATCAGTTCGAAGGAACTCGTTTGCATGACGACTTGCATCGGCGCGCGGCAGGCGCGCAGCAACGGGTCAAGCGCCTCGTAGATCGAGATCTCCGGGGTGGGTAGCACCAGGGGGTATTGCGCGCACTGGTTAAAAGTCACCGCCTCGCGGGCGGCCAGCGGGTGATCGGGCGGCACGATTGCACCGATGGCAAATGGTGCGACCGCCAGCTGCCGCAGTCCGCTGTTGCGCTGGTAGAGGAAGCTGATGGCCACATCGGCCGAGCCCTCGTCGACCTCCTCGGCCGCCTTGCGTGAGCCGGCAATACGCACCGCAGTGCTGACATGAGGGTGGTGCCGCCCCATCTGGTCGACGATGGCTGGCACGAAGGCGTGGGTGAGGGCTTCCACCGTGACCAGGTCGACGTGGCCGCTTTGCAGCCCTTGCAGGGCCTCCAATTCGACACGCATGCGCTGCGCGTCTTGCAGCACATGAATCACATGCCGCGCCAGCACCTCGCCGCTGGGTGTCAGCCGCAGGCCGGTGCTCAAGCGCTCGAACAGCGGTGTGCCGATTTGGCTCTCAAGTTCAAGCAGTTGTCGATTCAGTGCCGACGAAGACAAATGCAACTGCCGCGCTGCCTGACGAATCGAGCCGCAGCGGCGTATGGTGTCAAAGTGAACCAGGGCTTTGGCGTGGATTCTTTGCGTCATCGGAGCGCTTCCGGTATGTCAGCAGGCCCCGTATTTTGGCTTGTGCGCCGGCCGCGTTTGCTCAGCCCCCCAGCGCTTGCGCAGCCGCATGCGCTTGCTGGTCTGCGTGGTAGCTCGAGCGCACCATGGCGCCGACGGCGGCGTGTGAAAAGCCCATTTCGTAGGCCTTTTCTTCGAACATTTTGAAGGTGTCCGGGTGCACATAACGGCGCACGGGCAGGTGGCTGCTGCTGGGGGCCAGGTATTGGCCGATGGTGAGCATCTCGATGTTGTGCGCCCGCATGTCGCGCATCACCTCAAGAATTTCCTCGTCGGTCTCACCCAGGCCCACCATCAGTCCGCTCTTGGTCGGGACCTGGGGGAACAGCGCCTTGAATTTTTTCAGCAGGTTCAGCGAGAAGGCATAGTCCGAGCCCGGCCTGGCTTGCTTGTACAGGCGCGGCACGGTCTCGAGGTTGTGGTTCATCACGTCGGGTGGTGCGGCCTTGAGGATGCTCAGGGCGCGGTCGTCACGGCCGCGAAAGTCGGGCACCAACACCTCAATTTGGGTATCGGGCGAGAGTTCACGCGTCTTGCGGATGCATTCCACAAAATGGCCAGCACCGCCGTCGCGCAGGTCGTCACGGTCGACGCTGGTGATCACCACGTATTTGAGCTGGAGGGCGGCAATGGTGCGCGCCAGGTTGTCCGGCTCTTGGACATCGAGGGGGTCGGGGCGGCCGTGGCCGACGTCGCAAAAAGGGCAGCGCCTGGTGCACTTGTCGCCCATGATCATGAAGGTGGCTGTGCCCTTGCCAAAGCATTCGCCGATGTTGGGGCAACTGGCCTCTTCGCACACGGTCACCAGCTTGTTCTGGCGCAGGATGTCCTTGATTTCATAGAACCGGGTGCCGGTGCTGGCGGCCTTAACGCGGATCCAGTCGGGTTTTTTTAGCACCTCGGCCTGCTCGACCTTGACCGGAATGCGTGAGAGCTTGGCCGCTGCTTTTTGTTTGGCCAGCGGGTTGTATTGGTCTGCGCTTTGCGCCTCGTGCACGGTGGGGTTGCTGCTCATGGCAAGTCCTGGTCAGGGCGCGAGGCAGGCGCTGAGCTTGTGGCTCAGCAGGCCGGCGGCATCGTCCCAGCTGATGGAGACGCCGATTGTAGAAAGGTCGACGGTTTTCAGGCCCGGGTAGCCGCAAGGGTTGATGCGCTCGAAGGGTTGCAGGTCCATCGCCACGTTCAGTGCCAGGCCATGGTAAGTGCAATGGCGGCTGACCTTGATGCCCAGTGCTGCGATCTTGCCCAGACCGCGAAACGGCTCCTGCGCCGGCCGTGGGCCCGTCAGCGCAGCGTGCGAGCCTGGGTCGTCCAGCCGCACATAGATGCCCGGTGAGCCTGCCACCCGGTGGCCGGTGACGCCCAGATGGGCCAGGCTGCGGATCACCGCCTCTTCGATGCGATAGACGTATTCTTTGACGAAATAGCCGGCCCGCCTGAGGTCCAGCAGGGGGTAGGCCACCACCTGCCCGGGGCCGTGATAGGTGACCTGACCGCCCCGGTTGCTTTGCACCACCGGGATCTCGCCTGGGGCCAGCAGGTGGTCGGCGCTGCCGGCCAGGCCCTGGGTAAAGACCGGCGGGTGCTCGCACAGCCACAGTTCATCGGGGCTGTCGGCCTGCCGCCCCACGGTGTACGCCTGCATGGCCTCGTAGGTGGGCAGGTAAGGCGACCGCCCCAGCATTTTGATCTGCATGGGCTTGCTCAGAGCACCACCTTGACCATGGGGTGGGTCGACAAGGTGCGGTAGAACTCATCGAGCTGCTCGCGGCTGGTGGCGGTGATGGTGATGGTCACGCCCAGGTAACGCCCGCCCTTGCTTTCACGCAGTTCAACGGTGCTTTCGTCAAACTGCGGGTCCAGCGCATGTGCCACCGAGGTGACAGCGGCAACAAAGCCCTCGGCCTTCTCACCCATGACTTTGATGGGAAAGGCGCAGGGGTAGCGGATCAGCGATTCTTGCTCTGGCGGGAGGGACATGGCCGTTAAAAAGAGGCTAGGGAAATTCAGTGTAGCCCTTGCCATCTCGGGCCTTGACCCTGCGTCTGCCCCGGGGTTTGACAGGCCCTTGGTGTTTTTACCTATAATGCCGGGCTTTGTAGAGAAAGACGCTGCCTATAAGCGGCGCTGTAACTTTGACGTAACGCGGTTCTCCTAAACTGGCTTTCGCGCTTGTTGCGCTCAAAGGCCTGGCGGGGTAGGTCAGCGTTAATGTCAGCGGGCATTTTGAATACCAAGTCGTCTTCCAGCACTCCAGCGCCGCAGCAGGCGGAGCCGGGCGTGCCAAGTGCTGCGAATGCGCGGGCCTGGCGCCGTTGGGAGGATGACTCGGTTCAAGAGCCCATACAGCCCTTGAGTCGCGAGCAGGTGGCGCAAATGGGCCTGGACCGTCCTGCGGTTTCGGTTTGGCGGGTACTGCTCTGGCAGACGCTGACAGGCTTGGTAGTGGCGGGAGTTTTGGGTGGGGCGAGCGGGCGTTGGGCCTGGGCTGTTTCTGCGCTGTATGGTGCAGCTTCGGTGGTCTTGCCTGCATTGGTTTTCGCGCGCGGTCTGACCGGGCGCTTGTCCTCGCTCAATGCGGCGACGGCGGTGACGGGCTTCTTTGTATGGGAGTTCGTCAAGATCGGCCTGACGCTTGCCATGTTGTTGGCGGCGCCGCGGCTGGTGGTGGATCTGAGTTGGCCTGCCCTGTTGGCGGGTCTGGTGGTGACCATGAAGGTGGTGTGGCTGGCGGTATGGGTTCAATCCCGCCGCAGCCGATCGGCTTGAGTGAATTGGAAGAACGGGCAAAAAGATGGCTGCAGACAAGGAATTGACCGCCGGCGAATACATCGTCCATCACCTGGGCCATCTCCAGAATAAAAAGCCGGAGTCGGTGCTCGATTTCACCGTCTTCAATCTCGACTCCTTGTTCTGGGGCATCCTGGTCGGCATCGTCGGCACCTTCTTTTTGTGGAAGGCCGCGCGCAAAGCAACGGCGGGTGTGCCCGGGCGCTTTCAGGCGGCGGTCGAGATCCTGGTCGAGATGGTCGAAAGCCAGGCCAAGGGCATCGTTCACAGCGCTGAAAGCCGCAAGTTTGTGGCGCCCCTGGCGCTGACCGTTTTCGTCTGGATCTTCCTGATGAATGCCATGGACTTGCTGCCGGTCGATTTGATTCCGGCGATCTGGCATGGCGTGGCTCCTGCTGTTGGCGCCAAAGATTACATGAGGGTGGTACCCACTGCTGACCTGTCGGTCACTATGGGTTTGTCGGTTTCTGTACTGTTGATCTGCTTGTACTACAACATCAAGATCAAGGGCATCGGCGGTTGGCTCCACGAGTTGTTTACCGCGCCCTTCGGCTCCCACCCGGTGTTGTGGCCTTTCAATTTCCTGATGCAGGTCATCGAGTTTGTCGCCAAGACCGTCTCGCACGGCATGCGACTGTTCGGCAATATGTACGCCGGCGAATTGATTTTTATGCTGATTGCTCTGATGGGGGGTGCTTGGTCGCTGTCGGCCACGGGCATCGGCTTGGCCATCGGTCACATCATTGCTGGCTCGGCCTGGGCCATCTTCCACATTCTGATCATTACCTTGCAGGCTTTCGTGTTCATGATGCTGACCCTGGTCTACATAGGCCAGGCGCATGACGCCCACTGATCGGGATCTTTCAGCAACGTTTTCTTTTTTCTTTTTTCTCTCAACCCTG
>CANHGF010000022.1 GCA_947460065.1 Comamonadaceae bacterium | reverse complement strand
TAAAGCACAGCAGAAGCGCCAGCCCAGACCCTTGCACGGCGGGTCGAAAAATTTCCCTGGAATCAATTGCGCGCGGCGCCGACTTGAAGTAGATTCCTTCTTCCTTTGACGCAGCGGTGATGCACTTGGAGCCTGTCCTTCCCCCCATACCAGCCAAGCGCTACTTCACCATCGGTGAGGTCGGCGAGTTGTGCGGCGTCAAACCGCATGTGCTGCGCTACTGGGAGCAGGAATTTACGCAGCTCAAGCCGATGAAGCGCCGCGGCAACCGGCGTTACTACCAGCACCATGAGGTGCTGATGATTCGGCGCATCCGTGATCTGCTGTACGAGCAGGGCTTTACCATCAGTGGCGCGCGTAACAAGTTGCAGGAGTTCATGCAGGCCGAGCGCGACCGTCGCCGGCAGGGCCAGGGCGTGCTTGAAGGCGTGGATGTCGACGGCCATGATGCGGTAGCAGCAGAGCCTTTGCTCGAGAGTAACTTTAATGTGGTGGCTGCGAGTTTTTCCGCCATGTCCCTCGAAGGCGTGGAACTCATGCGCCGGGAGCTCTCGGAGATACGCAGGCTCCTGAGCGCTGAAGTTCAACTGGCCCTCTGAAGCAAGCTATAATTTTCAGCTTCGGTGTGTGGCGCAGCCTGGTAGCGCACTTGCATGGGGTGCAAGGGGTCGAAGGTTCGAATCCTTTCACACCGACCAATCTTCTCAAAGCCCGCCGTCTTCGACGCGGGCTTTTCTTTTTGTAACGAATTTGTGGCCAAATGGAGAAATTTTGGCCGTCCTCATGCGTTACGAATTGCTACATAATCAGTTTCTATTGGTTGAGCAATTCCGCTTGTTGATGATTTGAAGTACGGGTTCCACGGTGGACTGCATGCCGGGTCGCCGCCAAGCTTTCCTTGGTGTCGGCTGATTTACCCTGTGATGGCCTTAGCGCATGCATATCGTTAAATTTTCATGCTGGTGGCTGCTGTGCCTGATCGGCTCAGCGGCAGTGCCCGTTCAGGCGGGGAGCATGATTGATTTGCTCAACCTGACTTTCCAGGGCAATCCGGCGCTCAGAAGCCAAGCCCAGCTGGTGCAGGCCTCGCAGGCCGAGATCCGGGGGGCCAACTGGCAGTTCTTTCCAACCCCCTCGGTGTCGGTGGAACAGGTCAACGCCTCGCAGAACGACTCTTCGTACAACAGCAAGGACGGCCGGGTGCTCACGCTCAGGCTTCAGCAGCCGCTATGGACCGGCGGCCGCCTAACGGCCGGCGTGGGCCGGGCCGAAGCCGGGATGGCCGCCGCCCAGGCCCAAATGGAAGAGACGCGTCAGCAACTGGCGCTTCGCACCATACAGGCCTGGGGCGAATGGAAGGCCGGCCAGCAAAAGCTCGCCGCTTTGCGTGGCAGCGTGCAGACGCATCAGAAATTAGTAGCCTTGATTCAGCGCCGCATTGACGGAGGGGTCTCGGCCCTGGCCGACGAGGTGCTGGCCCAGGGGCGCCTGGAGCAGACGCTGGCCGATGCGATGGCTGCGCAGTCGCAGTTGACGGCGGCTCTGGCCAAGCTGGAATCGCTGACGGGGCAGCGTGTGGCCGATGAACAGGTCAGTGCTTACTCGGTCGCAGCGGTTGAGCCGGTCGGACAGCTCGCCCCCTTGCTCGATAACGCATGGGTGAACAGCCCGACCGCCATGAAGTTGCGAGCCCAGGTCCGGCAGCAGGAACTCGATGTCGAGATTCGCAAGGCTCAATTGCTGCCCGAGGTCTATGCCCGCGCCGAGCATCAGCAAGGCAGTTTCACCTCTTTCGGTCCGAGCTCGGCCAATCGGTTTTTCATTGGCCTGTCGGCGACCCCTGGTGCCGGTTTGTCGGCCCTGTCAGGGGTAGATGCTGCGGTGGCCCGATTGCAGTCGTTCCAGTCTGAACTCGATGCCACCCGCCGTAGCCTGATTGAACAAGTCAGTCTCGAGCATGTGTCGGCGCTCACCCAGGCACAGCGACGCGTCAGTTTGCGGTCGGGCTTGAGCTCAACCCAGGCCATGGTTGATTCCTGGGACCGGCAGTTTCTGGCGGGCCGCAAGACCTGGGTCGAGGTGATGAATGCGGCTCGCGAATTGGCGCAGGCACAGACCGCGCTGGCCGAGGTCGAGGTGGGCTATGTGGTGGCCACCTGGCGCCTGGCGGTGCTCGCCGAAGGCGTGCCGGCCATCATCAGCGGATTGGGCGCGCCGATCCAGGCCACGCCAGCGAGCAACCCGACGCGCCCATGAAGTTTCAGGCACTATGAACATACTCTTTCCCTTGCTGATGCGCCTGGCGCAAATCTAGTCGGAGCCGGTAGACCGACTGGCCTTGCAGGCCGCCATCGAACAAATCGATAAGCAGGAGCAGACGGGGGAGTCGTCCTCACCGCGCCAGTTCATCGAGCAAGTGCTGCAATCGCTGCAGCTGCCCAAGGCGCGCTTTCTCAAGTCATCCTCTGTCGATCCGGCCGCCTGTCCTTGCCTGATTCACCGGCCGGACCAGGGCTGGGCCCTCTTGCGCGGCCGCACCGCGCAAAACGAATGGCTGACGGAGACCTATGACGCCCAGGCCAACCGCTGGGTCGAAACGCCTCGCCACGCCCTGAGTGAATGGCTGGTGCTCAAGCTCAAGCTGGCCCGTCCCTATGACGCGGCCGGCAGTGAGGTGTTCAAGTTGATCCTGCGCGAGGTCTTCTCGCGCCGGCGCATCTGGATCGAAGGCGCTCTTGCGGGCCTGACGATCAACATGATCGCCCTGGCAACCTCTTTTTACAGCATGCAGGTCTACGACCGGGTGGTGCCCACCGGCGCCAGCCAGACCCTTTGGGTACTGACCACCGGTGTGCTGCTGGCGGTTTTTTTCGAGACCCTGGCCAAGCTGGCACGCGCGCGCCTGTTTGAGCAGTTGGTCGATCATGTCGATCAGAAGCTCGCTCGCGAGGTCTACAGTCGCTTCCTGTCCATCCGGCTTGACCAGCTGCCGCGCAGCGTCGGCTCGCTGGCTGCGCAGCTCAAAGGCTATGAAACGGTACGTGGGTTTTTGACGGCGGTCACCTCGCACGTCATGATCGATGTGCCTTTTGCCTTGCTGTTCCTGCTGGTCATCTTTTGGGTGGGCGGCTGGCTGGCCCTGATCCCTCTGGTGTTTTTTGTGGTCTCGCTCTCCCTGGGCTTGTTCTTTCGCCGCCGGGTCGACGCGCTGAGCAAGAAGGCCAATGCGGCCAGCAACTTCAAGACGGGTTTGCTGGTGGAGACGGTCGAAGGCGCCGAAACCATCAAGTCGGGCCAAAGCGGCTGGCGCATGCTCTCGCGCTGGATAGGCACGACGGACGAGGCGCGTGATGTCGAGCAGGAGATGCGCCGGGTCAGTGAATACAGCCAGTACATGCTCGCCGGCATGCAGCAGCTGTCTTACATCTTGATGGTTGCCGCTGGCGCCATGCAGATCTCGCGTGGCGAATTGACCATGGGTGCCATGATCGCCTGCTCCATCCTTTCAGGCCGGGTACTTGGCCCGGTGGCCGCCCTGCCGGATCGCCTGATCCAGTGGGCCCATACCCGCACTGCCTTGCAAGGGCTTGATCGCATCTGGTCACTGCAGGATGACCATCACGGTCAGGAGCAGGCGATCGCGCCGCAGACCATCAAGGGCCATTACAGCTTTGAAAAGGTCGCTGCCAGCTATGGTCAGGGCCAGGCGCTAGCGATTGCCGAGTTGCAGATTCAGCCCGGCGAGAAGATCGGCGTGCTCGGTCCCATAGGCGCGGGCAAGACCACCTTCCTGCGCTTGCTCAGTGGCATGTACAAGCCGCAGACGGGCTTGGTCCGCATCGACGGGCTGGATCTGGCCCATGTGTCCAAGCCGGTGCTGGCCGAGCGGGTCGGCTATTTGCAGCAAGAGGGGCGCCTGTTTGCCGGCACTTTGCGCGAGAACCTGATCCTCGGTCTGATCGATCCGGGTGATGATGTGATCCTAGAGGCCGCGCGGGTGACCGGTCTGATGCAGTCGGTCATCACCCCCAATCCCCAGGGCTTGCAGCAGATGATTCACGAAGGTGGAACCGGCCTGTCGTCCGGGCAGCGCCAACTGGTCAACCTCACTCGCGTGTTTTTGCGTCACCCGCGTGTCTGGTTACTCGATGAGCCGACTGCCTCGATGGACGGCGCGCTTGAGCAGCATATTTTGGGGGCTCTGGCCAAATCGCTGCAGCCCGAGGATGTGTTGGTGGTGGTCACCCACAAGCCCGAATTGCTGCGCTTGGTCAATCGCATCATCGTGATTGCCAACCATCAAATCGTCATGGATGGGCCCAAGGACGCGGTGCTGCAGCGCTTGAGCCAAGGCCGTAACCAGGCGCAGCCAGCCGGCGCTTCGCCGTCCGCGCAAGGAGCAGCCGCATGAGCGAGCGCAAATCGGGTTTCGGCCCATCCCTCATTGTTGTTCTGGCGGTGATGTTTGCCGTTTTCATCGGTTGGGCCGCCTGGTTCGAGATCGACCAGACGGTGCGGGCCCAGGGCTCGGTCATCACCAGCGCCCGCACTCAGATCATCCAGGCGGCAGACGGAGGTGTGCTGGCTCAGATCATGGTTCAGGAGGGACAGGAGGTCAAACCGGGGCAGCGGCTGGCCATGCTGGAGAAGGACCGCAGCAGCGCATCGTTCGAGGAAAGTCGGGCCAAAGTGGCTGCCTTGCAGGCGGCCCTGATCCGCGCCCGCGCCGAATCTCAGGGCGTGCAAAGCAGCAAGCCGGTATTTCCCGCCTCGGTTCGGGCCTACCCCGATTTTGTGGCAGCGCAGGAAAGGCTCTTTGCCCAAAAACGCGCCAGCCTGCTCGATACCACCGAGTCGCTCGAAGACGCCCTCAAGCTGGCGCGTGAAGAGCTGGAGATGAACCAGAAGCTGCTCAAGTCCGGCGACGTCAGCCGCCTGGAGGTCATGCGGGCCTTGCGGCAAGTCAGTGACCTGGAGGCGCGCCTGAGTGAGGCGCGCAACAAGTACCTGCAGGAAGCCAGGTTGGAGGTCGCCCGATTGGAGGACGAGTTGTCCTCGCAGCGCTACAAGCTCGACGAACGGCGCAGCGTGCTCGAACACACCGATTTGGTCGCTCCGGTAGCGGGCATCGTCAAATACCTGCGGGTCAACACGGTAGGCGGGGTGCTGCGCGCCGGTGATGAGCTGATGCAGATCTCGCCGACCGACAGCGAAATGGTCATCGAGGCCAAGATCAACCCGGTGGACATCGGCCAGCTCGAACTCGGCCTGCCGGTCCAGATCAAGCTCGATGCGTTTGACTACTCGGTCTACGGAATGCTCGCGGGAAAGCTCACTTACATCAGCTCCGATACGCTGGTGGAGCAGGCGCCCAATGGTCAGTCGACGAGTTCCTACCGGGCGCAGATCAAGCTCGATGATGTCCAAGCCAATCTGGCCCTGGCCAAGGTAGCCCTCAAGCCTGGCATGACCGCAACCATTGATGTTAAGACCCGCACCCGCAGCGTCTTGCGCTATTTGCTCAAGCCTGTGATCAAAACTTTTTCCGGGGCACTCAACGAGCGCTGAACCAGCTTTCAGGAGTTTCAATCATGCACATCGGCATTTTGGAAGATGACGATACCTTGGCCCAGCATCTGGCCAAGGTGGTTCAGTCGGCGGGCCATACCAGCGCGGTGTTCAACACAGCCAAGTCCTTTTTGTCCTCGCTGACCAGAAACACCTTTGACCTACTGGTCTTCGACTGGAAATTGCCCGATCAGGACGGGCTGCACGTGCTCAAGCAGTTGCGCGCGTCCTTCCAGGGCGATACGCCGGTGATCTTTCTGACGGGCATCCATGATGAGCAAGCCATCGTCAGTGCGCTAGAAGCCGGCGCCGAAGACTACTGCGTCAAGCCCTTGCGACCAGCGGAATTCCTGGCCCGCATCGCGGCCTTGCAGCGGCGCATCTATTCGGTCAAGCAAAACGGCGGCACGCAGACTTACCACGGGTATACCTTCGACCTGGTGTCTCGGGTGATTAATTGGGAGGGGGGCCAGGCGCAGTTTTCTGGCAAGGAGTTTGAACTCGCCCGCTTTCTTTTTGAAAATGCCGACCGTTCGCTCTCGCGGGAGCGCCTGATGCAGGAGGTCTGGTCGCGTGAGGACGATCCCTTCTCGCGCACACTGGACGTGCACATCTCCAGGATACGCTCGCGCCTGGGCCTGAGCGGCCAGTCCAACATGCGCTTGCGTTCGGTCCACGGCTTTGGCTATCAGTTGATCACCTACGCAGCGGTGGGCCAAGACGACTAAGGTCGTTTCATCGCAAGTCTGCCTACAACCGTGGCTGAGTCAGCCCCTTCCAACCCGGCAGGCACAGCAGCCCGTGCCGAGCGCAACTGGCGATATTGGCTTATCGGCAGCGGCCGTGAAATTCTTGCGCTCTTGCTCATCAGCACTGCGCTGCTGGCCGTGTTGGTCTGGAGCGATGCGGGCGGTTCGATCAGCAAGCGTGCTTACGACCGGCTTGAGTTGCTCCTGGGTTTTCGCGCCTCACCTGAGGTGGTGCTGGTGGCCATCGACGAGCACAGTCAGCGCGAATTGGGCGGCTGGCCGGTCTCCCGCCTGCACTATGCGCGACTGATCGAGCGTCTGGTCGACGAGGGCCAGGCGCCGGCGGTGCTCGGCTTTGACCTGCTTTTTCTCAATGAGCGCGAGACCGACGTCGTGCTGGCCGCGCAAATGGCGCGCTTGCCGGTGGTGCTGCCGGCCGTGCTTTCAAGTTCAGGGCCTGGCGTTGGGGGCAGCGCTGCGGCACAGTGGCAGGCGACGGCGCCTTTGTTGGCCAAGGCTGCGCGGGCAAGCGGACATATTCACGTGCGCTACGAGAGCGACGGGATTTTGCGCGGTATCCAAACCCGCCTGTGGGGGCAGCTCCATTTTTCGCTGGCGCTGATGGAGGCCGCTGGCCTGCCCAATCAGGCGGCCTGGCCGTACGCCGACTACCTGCGCTTTCCCATGGTCGATCCTGCGCGGCCGTTTACGACCTTGCGCCTGTCCGATCTGCTTGATGCGGGCAAGCCTTTGCCGGCGCTCAAGGGCAAGATTGTGTTGGTCGGGGTGACCGACCCTTTGCTGGGCGATCACCATGCGACGATTTACTCGGGTTCAGCAGCCTCAGGCACTCCCGGGGTGGCTATCTTGGCCAGCGCTGTCAATGCCCAGCTCGGAGGGCGTTGGGTGCGTGTGGTGCCCGCGGCCTGGATTTTTACGGGCAGTCTGGTGCTGCTTTTTGGGGTGATCCTGGCGCTGCAGGTCTGGCACCCCAGGCGCTTGCGCGTCATGACCCTGAGCATCGCCCTGTCCTTGCCGGTGATCTCGGTGGTGGCGCTGATCGGTGGCGGCTGGTGGGTCGACCTGGTGTCGATCTGGCTGACCTTGTTCGTCCTGGCGCTGATGTGGGTATGGCTGCGGCTGGAGAGTAACTTGCGCTACCTCAAACGCAAGTCCCGCGAACTGCAGGTCGGCGGCTCATCGCGGCCACAGGTCCGCAGTGCCGGCGGCATTTCGCAGCTGGAGCAAGACCTTGATTGGGCCATCGAATTGCAAGGCCGCCAGCTCGACCTGCTCCATCAGATGATGGAGCACCTGCCCGAGGCGATGGCCGTCATCGACCCAGGCAGCATGGTGGTCCAGCTCAACGGCCGTATGCAGGCCCTGGGCAGGGGCGGTCTGCGCAGCGGTATCAGCCTGAGGGATCTGGCGCAGGAATTGGACTTGCCGGCAGACACTTGGGATGCGCTTGTGACCCTGTCAGCGCAGCCGGATGCCAGCCTGCAGGTGCGCTGCCCTGTGGGGGAACGATCGGTCTACATCAAGACCACCACCTTCAATGCGCAGGGTACCCAGGGACTGCGCTTGTTGATGCTGCTCGATGTCACCGAGCTCAAACAGTCCCAGGCTCAGCGTGATCAGGCGCTGAGCTTTCTCTCGCACGATATGCGCACGCCGGTGGCTTCTATTTTGGCGCTCAGCCGGCAACTGCAGAGCCTGGAGGGCGCGCCGGCGCAGTGCGCGGCCGATGCAGTCCGTGTGATGGGCCATGCCCATCAGCTCATGCGCTTGATGGACGGTTTTCTTTTTGAGAGCATGGCGCACGGCCAGAACCTGAACTTGGCGCAGCGCTTGATCGACGACTTGCTCGACGATGCGATGGCCCAGGTGCGTGACCTGGCCAGCGCCCGCGGCATGCAAATCCTGTTTGAAAGTGGCGAACGCTATTTCTTTGTGCAGGTTTCGACCTCGCTGATGGTCAGGGTCTTCATGAACCTGCTGCTCAACGCCATCAAGTACGGCGAGCGGGGCACGCAGATCACCGTCTTGGCCGAATCTGCCGGCCCAAGCGCTGTGCGGATCACGGTCAGCAACCGCATTGCCGCGCTCGGTACCGATGTCGACGAGACCATCATGACGCAGGGCTTTGGTTTGGGCCTGGATTTTGTGCGTACCGTGTTGGAACGCCACGAGGGTCAATTGCACACGGACATCGACAAAGCATCAGGGCTGGCCCGGGTCAGCATCAGCCTGCCTGGCCTGATGGACAACGCCTGATCTAGGAAATTGCTGAGCCAGGGTGCTGGCCTTGGCGCTGGTGTCGAAAGCGCTGGGCGCAGCCGGAGTGGGCGCGGCCTCGATAGCCTGCGCCACGGCTTGCGGCAAAGCGGCCAGGCTCACCGTCTCGGCCCGCGTCACGATGCCCAGGCTCAGGGCCGATTGCTGCATGTGCACGGTGCATTCGTGGCGGGCGGCGCGCGCCGACGGACAGTACTGGGGCCTTTGCTCGCCCGCGCCGGTGCTCATGGCTGGGACCACCAGAAAGCCCGAGGCGTCCTTCATCTGGACGATGGCCTGCTCGATGATGGCTGCGGCGTAATTGGCGCCCATGCGTTGGCGGTAGTAGTCCAGCATCAGCGGGGCTGCCGCCTCGCTGGCCTGCCCGGTGCGGGCGTTGTAGGCGCCGTGGATGCCGATCACGCTGGCTGGGTGCCGGGGCAGGCTGGCAAATTGCCGCTGCTCGCCGGCCATGAAGATCAGGCTGCAAGCCGACATGCAGTGGCCGGCCGCCAGCGTCGTGATGCGAAGGTCCTCCAGCCACCGGGCAATGCGCAGGCTGGCCATCAGGGCGCCGCCGGGCGAGTTGACCAGGATCAGCCTTTGCACCGGCGCTTGTGCGTGGGCAGCGCGCAAGGCCAGATCGTCGCCGATCTGAATCACGCCGCTGGCATACAGATCGCCGCCGTCGCGGTGCAAGGTCAGCGCCTGGGCAGCGCAGGACAGCGAGACCGCCCCCAGCAGGAGCATTAGCTTTGTCATGAATCCATGTCTTTTCATTTGCAAATCTCAATGGTTGTTTGCAGCTGGAGAAATTATTGAATAAATAATATTTACATTTCAAGATCATCGATGACAAATAATATATAAAATATATACACATTTTGCATTTAGGAGTTGTTAAATATGAAATTTAGCTATAAAAAGCTACAAATGAATCAATAGAACGTTAAATTTTTCGTTAATGTTTCCGATATTTCTTCAGTGCCAACCGATCGATCAGCCCCTGGCAGGGCCGGTCACAATCCAGGCATGCAGATTCAGCAGCTCTTGTTTTCTCAGGGCTTTGGCACTCGGCGGGTATGTGCTGGCCTGGTCCAGCAGGGACTGGTCGAGGTCGCCGGGCGGCTTATTGATGACCCGGGCCTGGAGCTCGATCCCGAAGGCCTGGTGTTTCGGGTGCAGGGTGTTGACTGGCTTTACCAGGAGCGCGCCTATCTCATGCTCCACAAGCCCGCCGGCTTCGAGTGCTCACACAAGGCCGGTGCCTGGCCCAGCGTCTATACCTTGCTGCCTGCGCCGCTGCGCGAGAGAGGCGGCAGCGCGGCGGCCGGTGTGCAGGCGGTGGGCCGGCTCGATCAGGACACCACGGGCTTGCTGCTGCTGTCTGACGACGGCCGCTTCATCCACAAGCTCACCTCGCCCAAGCACCATGTGCCCAAGGTCTACGAGATCACGCTGCGCCATCCGCTGGTCCAAAAGCAAATCGACGCCCTGCTCGCCGGCGTGGTGCTCGACGACGACCCCAAGCCGGTCCGCGCCGCCGCCTGCCAGGCCAGTGGCCCATGCGCATTGAGCCTGACGCTGACCGAGGGCAAGTACCACCAGGTCAAGCGCATGATCGCGGCGGTCGGTAACCGGGTAGAGCAACTGCACCGCTCACGCGTCGGGGATCTGACCCTGCCTTGCGACCTGGCCCCCGGCCAGTGGCGCTGGCTGACGGCCGATCAGTTGCAGGCGCTGGCCTATCGCGGCTGAGCTCACTTCAGGCGCGCAGGGAGCATGGGCTGCCGCGCACCTGGCTGCCAGGCCTCCCGCTACACTTGCACAAGCTGCTGGGGAGCTTCGTGATCCCTTGCGAGCAGGGCTGATCAAGCAGTCCGAATCAATAGGAAAAAATGGCAGTTTTGCAGCGGCGTCGGCGGGCCTTGATCGCCCTGGGTTTGGTGGGCATGGGCCAGCGTCTGGCGCTGGCGCAAGCGGCCCCGCCGCCCTTGTTCGTACTCAACTCGCTCGATGGCAGCGTCAGCGTGATCGATCCCGTTAGCTGGACCGAACAAAGGCGCATCGCCACCGGCAAGGAGCCGCATCACCTCTACCTCACGCCTGACGAGAAGTCGGTCATTGTGGGCAATGCGGCCTCCGATTCGCTGACCTTCATCGACCCTCGTACTGCCCAGGTACAGCGTACCCTGCGCGGTATTTTGGATCCCTACCACCTGCGCTTTTCGCCCGACATGAAGTGGTTCGTGACGGCCGCCAATCGACTCGACCATGTCGACATCTACCGCTGGGACGGTGCGCAGCCTGCCTTGGCAAAACGCATCGTGACCAGCAAGACACCCAGCCATCTGTGGATAGACAGCAAAAGCACCACCGTCTATGCCACCATGCAAGACAGCAATGAGCTGGTGGCCATAGACTTGGCCACCCAGACCATCAAGTGGCGCACGCCCACCGGTGCGATGCCTGCCGATGTATACGGCCTGCCGGGTGACAAGCATTTGCTGGTGGCCCTGACCGGCAGCGATGCCCTGGAGTTGTTCGACGTCTCGGGCCCCGGCCCGCTCAAGACCGGCCATATCAAGACCGCTGCCGGCGCGCACGCATTTCGCGCGCTCGGCGACGGCCGCCATGTCTGGGTGAGCAACCGGGTTCACAACAGCATCAGCAAGATCGATCTGCAGACCCTGCAGGTGGTGCAAAGCATTGCGGTGCCGGCCGGCCCCGACTGCATGGACATTTCCCGCGACGGCAAGACTTTGTATGTGACCTCCCGTTGGGCTGCGCGCCTGTCGGTGGTGGACCTGGTGAGCGGCCGTATGGTGCGGCAGGTCAAAGTGGGCAGGAGCCCGCATGGCGTCTGGACCCTGGACCATGCGCCCCGGTGAGCCAGGTATGAGCTGCCGCCTGCTGCGGGCAGGGCTGGCCGTACTGGCAGGCCTGATGGCGCTCAGCCCCGCAGTCGCCCAGTGCCCCGCGCCAGACAAGACCGTCTACCTGACCTTCGACACCGGCCACATGGGCGTGGCCCCCTTGATCGCCGAGGTCCTTCGCAAGCATGATGTACGGGTGACTTTTTTTGCAGCCCATGAGCGCACCCAAACTGGCGACGGCAGCCTGGGCCAAGTCTGGGCGCCCTGGTGGCAGGAGCGCGCCGCTGAAGGACATGCTTTTGCCACGCACACCTATGCCCACGCCTACTGGGCGGGGGATTTGCCTGGGCGCGCGGGCGACGATTATTTTCGGATCCGCCCTAGCGCGGGCGATCAGCAGGGCCAGACCTTGAGTTGGAGCGCGGCCCAGTACTGTGAAGATCTGCACCGCGCCAGTCGGCGTTTGGCTCAATTGACAGGTCAGACACCGCTGCCACTGTTTCGTGCACCCGGGGGCAAGACCTCGCCGGCCCTGGTCAAGGCGGCGCAGGCCTGCGGCTATGCCCATGTGGGCTGGGCACCGGCCGGCTTCCTGGGCGACGAACTACCCAGCGACAAATTCCCCAATGACAAGCTCTTGTCGCAGGCCTTGCGCCAGATTCGCGGCGGTGAGGTGCTGGTGGCGCATCTGGGCATCTGGTCAAGACAAGACCCCTGGGCACCGGCGGTGCTCGATCCGCTGATCGTCGGCCTCAAGCGCAAAGGCCTGTGCTTTGCCACCTTGCGCGATCATCCACAGCATCGCAAATGGATCGATGCGCAAGGCGGCCCCAGGCTAGACAGCCGACTGCAGGAAAAACGCTCATGATCGACCAAGGCTTGGCCTGGCTCGGTGAGGCCTTTAGCAACGCTCAGCGTGCGCTGTTCGAGCCGCTGGCTCCGCTGCTCTTTGACTGGGGCTGGGGCCACATGCTCGAAGATGCCTACGCCGCCTGCGGCTGGTTCCTGATGGGCTTGCTGCAAGTGACGCTGATGCTGCTGGTGATCACGCCGCTGCAGCGCTGGCGGCAGCTGGAGCCGCTGGCCGACCGCGGTGCCGTCCGCAGCGACGTGATCTACACCCTGGTTCACCGCCTGGGCCTGTTCAGGTTGGGCTTGTTTTTTGCGCTGGACCCCGTTTTCCTAAATCTGTTCGGTGCGCTGCGCGCTCAGGGTCTACCCACCTGGCACCTGGACCAACTTTGGCCGGGCGTGACCGACCAGGCCTTGGTGAGTTTTTTGATCTATCTGGTGGTGTTCGATTTCCTGGCTTACTGGATACACCGCGCCCAGCACCGCTCGCAGCGCTGGTGGGCTTTGCATGCGCTGCATCATTCGCAGCGCCAGATGACTCTGTGGAGCGACAACCGCAACCATCTATTGGACGATATCGCCGTCGACTGCCTGCTGGTGCTGGCCGCGCAGCTCATCGGCGTGGGCCCTCAGCAATTCATGGTTTTGCTTGCGCTGTCCCAGCTCAGCGAAAGTCTGCAGCATGCCAACATGCGCCTGTCGGCCGGCCCTCTGGTGTCGCGCCTATGGGTCACGCCGCGCTTTCACCGAGGCCATCACAGTATCGAGTCGGGTGAGCACAACTACGGCGTGTTGCTGCCCTGGTGGGACATGCTGTTTGGCACAGCCCGCTTTGACCTGGGGCTTGGCCCCACTGGCGTGATGGACCAGATTACTCGCGGGCGTGACTACGGCCACGGACTGTGGGCTCAGCAGCGCCTGGGTTTGCTCAGGCTGATCGGCAAGGGGTAGGACTGATGCGCTCGGTGCTGGATGCCTTCTTTCGCGCTGCGGTGTATTGCCTGCACCCGCGGGTCATTGCGCTGTCCTTTCTGCCGCTGGCGATCACCATCGCCGGGGTGCTTGGGCTGGGCTATTTCTTCTGGAACGATGCCATCGAGGCGCTGCGGCTACAGCTAGAGGCCTGGGCCTGGATCAAGCTGATCGCCGGTGCCTTGGACACCATAGGGCTGGGTGGCCTGCGTGCCGTCATGGCCCCCGCCTTGCTGCTGTTTGCCACCATCCCCTTCATCGTCATCGTTTGCCTGCTCATGGTCTCTTTCTTCATGACCCCGGCCATGGTCGCCCTGGTGGCTGAGCGGCGCTTTCCCGGTCTAGAACGAAAGAAGGGTACATCGCTCATCGCCAGTGTGGCCTGGGCGCTCGGATCGACCCTGGCCGCCTGCCTGGCCATGGCGCTGTCGGTGCCGCTGTGGTTGCTGCCACCCCTGGTGCTGGTGCTGCCCCCGCTCATCTGGGGCTGGCTGAGTTATCGCGTCATGGCTTTCGATTGTCTGGCTGAGCATGCCAGCGCTGCGGAGCGGCGCCAGCTCATGCAGCAGCACCGGTTTGAGCTGCTGGCCATTGGTCTGCTGACGGGCTACCTGGGCGCTTTGCCCAGCGCGCTGTGGGCCTCGGGCGCCATGTTCATCGCCATGGCTCCGGTGCTGGTGCCGGTGGCCGTTTGGATCTACACCCTGGT
>CANHGF010000021.1 GCA_947460065.1 Comamonadaceae bacterium | reverse complement strand
CCGCTGTGATCACCATCAGCTTGAAGACCGCTGCCTGGTGGCTGACCGACTCGGTGGGCCTGCTCTCGGACGCGATGGAGTCTTTGGTCAACCTGGCCAGCGCGATCTTTGGCTTGACGATGGTCACCATCGCCGCGCGTCCGGCGGATGAGGAGCATCCTTATGGCCACCACAAGGCGGAGTACTTTTCCTCTGGCTTTGAGGGGGTGCTGATCATCGTCGCAGGCTTGGCCATTATTTGGGCCGCCGCCCACCGCATGTTCGACCCGCAGCCGCTGGAGGCGCTTGGTTTAGGTCTGGCCTTGGCCATCATCAGTTCGGCCCTCAACGGGCTGTTGGCATGGGTGATGTTTCGCTCAGCGAAAGAACACCGCTCGCTGGCCCTGGAGGCCGATGCACGGCACTTGGTGACCGACGTCTGGACATCGGCCGGCGTGGTCGCGGGCATTGCCCTGGTTGCGACCACTGGCTGGCTCTGGCTTGACGCCTTGGTGGCCATCGCAGTTGCGCTTAATATCCTGAAGGAGGGCGTGCATCTAATCTGGCGTTCGGCCCAGGGTCTGATGGACGAATCCCTGGAGCCAGAGGTGCGTGAGACCATCGCCGGGGTGCTCGAAGGTTTTGCCTACCAGCGCGGCGAGGCGGTGATCATTCGCTTTGACCATGTCAACACCCGCAAGGCGGGTCAGCGCCGCTTTGTCGATATGCACATGCACATGCCCGCAGGCTGGAGCCTGGGCCGGGCGGCAGCCCTGCGAACCAGCGTCGAGCAGGCACTGATGAGCGCGGTACCGGGCCTGCGGGCGACCATCCAGCTGCTGCCTAGTGATGTGGAAGCGCATTTTGACGACCCGCAGGACCTCAAATGATCGCGCTGCTGCAACGGGTCAGTCAGGCCAGTGTCCATGTCGACGGCGAACTGATCGGCGCAATCGGCCGCGGGCTTCTGGTATTGGTCTGCGCAGAACACGGCGACAGCGACGCGGTAGCCGACAAGCTGCTGGCCAAAATTCTCAAACTACGCGTCTTTGCCGACGAGGCCGGCAAGATGAACCGAAGCGTGCAGGATGTGGACGGCGCCTTGTTGGTGGTCAGCCAGTTCACCTTGGCGGCCGATGTGTCAGGGGGCAACCGTCCCAGCTTCACCGGCGCTGCCCCACCGGCTGAGGGCAAAAGGCTTTACGAGTATTTCCTGCAGCGTGCAACGCTCGTGCATCCGCAGGTCCAGTCGGGCCGCTTTGGGGCAGACATGCAAGTGGCCCTGGTCAACGACGGCCCGGTCACGCTGTCGGTGACGGTACGCTCGCCCGCTTGATCAGTCCGGGCGCGGACCGCGACTGGCTTCAATCACCACCGGCGCTGCACCTGGCGTGATCTGCAGGCGCATCAGCCGGGATACCGCCTGGGACTGCTCTTGCTCGGCCAGTTGCCAGAAACGCAGCTGACTCTGTTTATTGGCCGGATCGATGTACTGGCCTTGCTTGCGGATTTCAAAGTGCAGGTGAGGTCCGGTCGAAAACCCGGTCGAGCCGACCTGGCCGATCTCTTCTCCGCGTCGCACCAGGGTGCCGGGTCGGATGTCCTGCGCAAAGGCCGACAGATGGGCATAGTAAGTGTGGTGACCGTCACCATGGTCGACGATGATCAGGTTGCCATAGCCGCCGTTGGGACCGGCATGGATTACCTCGCCGTCGGCCACCGCAGCCACGGGTGTGCCCAGGGGCGCCGCGAAGTCGATGCCGATATGCTGCCCTTTGACCCGGAAGGTGCGAATGGCCATGCGCGGCTTGGCTGATTTCGCCGTCTTGATCGCCACCCGCCGCTTAAGCGTGGTCACACTGGGACCCACGCCGCGCGATATGCGGGCGTTTTGAACCGGTGATTGCCACAGCATTCGTTCATACTCAATGCCGCTGAGGCTGAAATAGGCGCCCGGAAGGTCTTTGCGGTCCAGCCAGATGGCCGTCTCCACTCTCTGGCCACTTGCCGACTCCAGCAGTTCGATGGCAAAAACTTTTTCCAGTCCTGTCACCGGATCGGGACTCAGGGTGATCCGCAACTGATGAGTCGAGGGCTCTAGCTTGAGCGTGCTGATCATTTTCTTGACGACCAGATCAAGCTCCCACTGCAGATGGACTGGAATCGCCTGGAGATCCAGGCCGTCGGTACGCAGGTTGACTGTGGCCAGGCGCCGCAAGCTTGGCGTGTCGGCGGCGATCGGCCAGCGCGTTTGTGCTGAAGCTGCGTCGCTGGCTGACCGGCTATATATGACTGCCTCCAGGCCGCCTTCAGCTCCAGAGGGTGTGAGCAAGGCCAGTGTGTTGCGCACCAAGGGCCGGGTGACGACCGCCGCATAGTGCCGGCACGCGTCGGACTCCAGAGCCTGTGGACTGGCTTCGCCTTGCCATTGGAGCCCTTGCAGTTGCAGCCGTCCATCGATTTGCAGCATCTTTTCCGGATCCATGCAACCGGCTTCCAGCCTGGTCTCAGGGCCCAAAGCCAGCTCGGCCGAGGCGGGCGAACGCAGCTGCTGCACAGGCAGCTTGGCCTTTTGCCCCCCCTTTTTGCCTTTCACGCTCGCGGCGGTTTTGTTGCTGCTGGCCTTGGCCTGCGATGCGGCCTGGACTTGTGCGTTCAAGCACAGGCCCAGGAGCACGGTGAGCATCAGAGGCAGTCCGGACTTCATCGCAGGCGTTCTAGAAATTTCTGGAGGCTTTGGTTAAAACGGTCAGCACTGTCTACAAAGAGTGCATGGCCTGCCTGCTCGAATACCGTTGTACTGGCGCGAGGCTGGTTCTGCAGCAGTTCGACCGACTGCTCCTCAAACCGGGGCGTCACCGCATACCAGATTGGAAGCTGCGCTTCGAGGGCGGCTTTTTTATAAAAGTCCCGATGATAAGGCTTGTTGAGCAAAGCCCAGGCTGCCTTGGGCGGCAACTGGGTGGCCGATGTCTCGATCGCCTCCAGCCATCCGGCGGGCGGTGGCATCTTGAACATGCCCGCAGCAAACCGTTTGACGTAGGCCCTGAATTCGTCAGGCTGGAGAGGGCGCTGGGGCTTGCCCGGTGCCGAAACCGGCGGCCGACCCATGCCGATGGAGTTGTCGATCAGCACCATGGCCCTGAGTGTGTCGCGCCGGTGGCGTACGCTGTACTCCAGCACCTCCATCACCCCCAGGGACCATCCAATCAGCACATGGTCCTTGACTTGGGCCTGTGTCAGGAGTTCGTCGATATCGCGGACCCGGCTGATCGCGTCCAGTTTGTGAGGGGGCGCCTTCGACAGGCCCTGACCGCGCGGATCCAGGACGATGACCCGGTGCGCGCGAGACAGCTCCTCGATCTGCTTGTCGAAAATCCCTGCAGGCATCAACCAACCCGGAATGAAGACCAGCGTCATCTCTCCCGAGCCGGCCTCCAGGTAGTGCAGTTTCACCCCGTCTGAGGCCGTAAAGAACCGGTCTAGCGGCGGACCGGCCCGCAGACCTGTTGCCGTCAACAGCAGCGCGATCAGCAGCAGTCTTCGTGCGATCTTCAAGGGGCAGGCTCAAATCTGGTGTGGGGGGAAGATGGGCTAATGTAAGCGGTTTCTTCTGGGTGGCAGCCACGTGGGCCGGCTGGCCGAGACCCTCATCGCCCGTTGCGCCGGCCCTCGCTTATCATTCAGCCCCGTTTTAAAAACCATCAGTCAGTCCCAGCCTGTATAGCAGGCTGCGCGCAATTCCTGAGCCCCACAATCTTGATTGAACATCTGACCGCGGCAGTGCGCCCTTTTTTCTTTGTCTGGGCTGTGACAGCCTCGCTATGGAGCGGCCAGGCCCTCGCGCAGGCCCCAACTGCTGCGCCCAAGGAAGTCCCGGCCCAAGCTGCAGCCTCGGCGAGCTCTAACCATCCTTTGCTGCAGGGACTGGCTTTGACGGCCGACGAGTGCCCGGCCTTTGCCAGGCTGGCCTCTGATTACCGGGCCAGATTCTCTGCGCCGATGAAGGCCTGGGCCGAACAGAAATTGACGAACCTTCAGGCCAAGAAGGTGGTCTATCCTTTTTCGGGCGCAGACGTCGTTACCGCAATGACCCTGTTTCCCAGGGTCGAGCATCTGACTCTGGTGGCAGACCAGTTGCCGGAATACGCCGGCAGCAGGCAGGCCGCCGCCGGCCAGGCCGCTAAAGAATGCGCAACGATGTCCTACTTCGCACGCTACGGCTATTACAGGACCAACGATCTTGAGGGTAAAAATTCGGTCAAGCCGCGGTTCATCAAATTGCTGCTCTACAGCATCGCATTGAGCGATGCCAAGGTCAGCGGACTCGACTATCTGGTGGTGCGCGCAGACGGTGTAGCTGTCGCGCAGCCTGAGCTGCTGGGCATCAAGCCCGACGGCCTGCGTTTTACCCTCAGCCTGGCGCAAGGCCGGCAGCTCACGCTGGACTATGTCCGCATGGACTTGTCCAACAACGGTTTGCAGCCCGGCAAGCCGTTTCATGCCTTCATGAACTCGCAGATGGACGACACGGTGCTGATCAAGTCGGCATCGCACCTGCTGCAAAAAACGTATTTTTCAGCGCTGGCCCATATCATTTTGGACAGGTCCGCCCATCTGGTTCAGGACGAAACCGGCTTGGATATTGATCCCTTGCGGCAGGTTTTCGATGTGCGCAGTTTCGGCAAGTTCCATGCCCCTCATCCCCTTTGGCGGGACAGCGCTTCGGGTCAAAGGCTGATCCGCTACCTGCAGGAGCAGCCCTCGCTGGAGCCCTTGCCCTTCACCATCGGTTACGAAAAGCCGAGTGGTTCTATCTTGTTGGTTGGTACGCGAAAGCGTGGCTGAGGCCCCGGGGCGGCCGGTCAGGCGCTTGCGCCTGAACGCTGCGGTTTAGCCTGGCTTCTTGCTGCGATAAGGGTCGGGCAGGCCCAGGCCCGCCAGGATTTCAATCTCACGGGCCTCCATGGCCTTGGCATCAGCCAGGCTGGTCTCATGGTCCCAGCCCTGGGCATGTAAGACCCCATGGACCAGCAGGTGGGCGTAATGGGCGGCCAGGGTCTTGCGCTGAGCCCGCGCTTCCTCGGCCACGACCGGCGCGCAAATCACGATGTCGGCCATCACGGTGGGGGCCTGCGCATAGTGGAAGGTCAGCACATTGGTCGGCTTGTCCTTGTGGCGGTAGTCCTTGTTCAGCGCCCGGCTTTCATCTTCGCCGACGATGCGCACCGTTATTTCGGCGTCGGTGGCCAGGGCGTGACGCACGCAGCGCTGCACAAAGTGCCTCGCCATCGCCGTGCGGTGGCGCTTGGCCTGGGGGATGTCGCCAAATTGCAGGGACAGTCGCAGTTGTTGGAGGGCCATTGCTCAGTCCCCGGTACGTGATTTGGGCTGACGCTGGCCTCGGCCCTGAGCGTCGTAGGCGTCAACAATGCGCGCCACCAACGGGTGCCGGACCACATCGGCGCTGGTCAGCCGGCTCATGGCAATGCCTTGAACACGCTGCAGCACCCGTTCGGCCTCGATCAAGCCACTGAGTTGGGTGGAGGGCAGGTCGATCTGGCTGACATCGCCGGTCACGACAGCCTTGCTGCCAAAGCCTATGCGGGTGAGGAACATCTTCATCTGTTCGGGGGTGGTGTTCTGCGCTTCGTCGAGGATCACAAAAGCATGGTTGAGGGTGCGGCCACGCATGAAGGCCAGCGGCGCGACCTCGATCTGCTGACGCTCGAAAGCTTTTTGGACCTTGTCAAAACCCATCAACTCATAAAGGGCGTCGTAAAGCGGTCGCAAATAGGGGTCGACCTTTTGCGTCAGGTCGCCTGGCAAGAAGCCCAGGCGCTCGCCCGCCTCGACCGCAGGCCGGGTTAGTACGATGCGCTGCACCGCATTGCGCTCCAGGGCGTCGACCGCGCAGGCCACCGCCAAATAGGTTTTGCCAGTGCCGGCCGGACCGATGCCGAAGGTAATGTCGTGCTCGGCAATGTTCATCAGGTAGCTGGCCTGGTTGGCGGTGCGCGCGCGCAGATCTGCGCGGCGGGTGCTCAGCAAGGGCGTGCCGTCGGCGTCGATGTTCAGGTCACCGGCCAGCATGAGCTGCACCTGATCCGGTGCGATGGGGCGGTCGGCAATTTCATAGAGCGCCTGCAGCACTTGCAGTGCCAGCTCGGCCTTGGCCTTGGCGCCTTCAACCTTGAACTGCTCGAAGCGGTGAGCGATGCGCACCTGCAAAGCCGCCTCGATGCTGCGCAGGTGGGCGTCTGTCGGCCCGCACAAATGCCCCATGCGGGTGTTGTTGGGCGGCGTGAAGGTGTGGCGAAGGATCAAGTCAAAGCTCTTTAGGGCAGGGGCCGCAGGCGGGTCCTCAAGCCTTATTGTCCCCGCTTTGCAGGCGCTGGAGTCCCACTGGGCCAGCCTGGCCTGGGCTAAGGGTTCGAACAGGGTTTTTTCGAGGCGGCAGCATCGGTGGCACTGATAAGATTTGCCCATGATAGGACGCATCACCGGTCAACTGGCCGAAAAGAATCCGCCGGAGTTGCTGGTCGACTGCCAGGGGGTGGGCTATGAGCTGTTGGTGCCGATGAGTACCTTCTACAACCTGCCGGCCCTGGGCGAGCGGGTTAGCCTCTTGACCCACTTTGTGGTGCGTGAGGACGCTCAAATTCTGTTCGGCTTTGGCAGCGCGCAAGAGCGCGCGGCGTTTCGTCAGCTGATCAAGATTTCCGGCGTCGGCCCGCGTACTGCTTTGGGGGTGCTCAGCGGCATGAGCGTGCAGGATCTGGCGCAGGCCGTCAGCGCTCAGGACGGCGCCCGCCTGACCAAGGTGCCGGGCATCGGCAAGAAGACCGCCGAGCGCCTGCTGCTGGAGCTCAAGGGCAAGCTCGGCGCCGATTTGGGAGCGGCCGTGGCTGCCCCCGGTGACTCCCATGGAGACATCGGGCAGGCCTTGCAGGCTTTGGGCTATAGCGACAAGGAAGCCTCTCTCGCGCTCAAATCGTTGCCGCGCGATGTCGGCGTGAGCGAGGGTATCAAGCTCGCCCTCAAGGCTCTGGCCCGGTAAGTTCAGCGCATGAGCATACAAACCGACGACTTCGCCCCCAGCCCGCAGCGGGTGCTGTCGAGCGCGCCGGCATCGCCGCGCGAGGAGGCGCTCGAGCGGGCGCTGCGGCCTAAGCTTCTCGATGAATACATTGGCCAGGCCAAGGCGCGTGAGCAGCTGCAGATTTTCATTGGCGCGGCGCGCCAGCGTGGCGAAGCACTCGACCATGTTCTGCTCTTTGGCCCACCCGGCCTGGGCAAGACCACCTTGTCGCACATCGTGGCGCATGAACTGGGCGTGAATCTGCGTCAGACCAGCGGGCCGGTGCTGGAAAAGCCCAAGGATCTGGCGGCCTTGCTGACCAATCTGGAAAAAAACGATGTGCTTTTCATCGACGAGATTCATCGGCTCTCGCCGGTCGTCGAGGAAATTCTCTACCCGGCGCTCGAGGACTATCAGATCGACATCATGATCGGCGAGGGGCCGGCTGCGCGCAGCATCAAGCTCGATTTGCAGCCCTTCACCCTGGTGGGCGCGACCACCCGCGCGGGCATGCTGACCAACCCCCTGCGCGACCGTTTCGGCATTGTGGCCAGGCTGGAGTTCTACACCCCGCAGGAGTTGGTGCTGATCGTGCGGCGAAGCGCCGGTTTGCTGCAGGTACCTATCGCTGATGAGGGCGCGCTGGAAATTGCGCGCCGCTGCCGCGGCACGCCGCGCATTGCCAATCGGCTCTTGCGACGGGTGCGCGACTATGCCCAGGTCAAAGGCGACGGCACCATCACGCTGGAGCTGGCCAACAAGGCACTGGCCATGCTCGATGTCGACCCGCAAGGCTTTGACGTCATGGACCGCAAGCTGCTGGAGGCGGTGATCCACCGCTTCGACGGCGGGCCGGTCGGGCTGGACAACATCGCAGCGAGTATCGGAGAGGAATCGGGCACCATTGAAGATGTGATCGAGCCCTACCTGATTCAGCAAGGCTATCTGCAACGCACCCCGCGCGGCCGGGTGGCGACCGCTGCCGCCTACCGGCATTTGGGCCTGTCAGTGCCGGCTGCCCGGTCGCAGGCCGGTCCCGATCTTTTCCAAGCCTGAAGCAGCGACCATGAGCGCGAGCCTGCCTGCCTTGACCCACTGCAGACAGACGCTGCGCCGTTTGGCGGCTGTTGCGCTGGTGCTGTGCCTGGCAGCCTGCTCGGGTTTGCCGCAAGCGCCGTCAGCTGATACCCCAGCCCCAGCCAATTCTTGGGAGCTGGCTGGCCGAGCCGAGCGGGGCATGCCTTCGGACCTTAGTGCAAGCGTCTGGCAGCACCAGACCTTCCCGGGTAAGCGCAAGAACCGGTACAGCTATGTCTGGCGGGAAGGTCGGCCCGCCATGGAGGTGCGCTCGGAAGGTGCGATCAGCGCCATGCGCCAGGTGGTCGATGTGCAGGCCGGGTCGGTGAGCGGCATACGCTTTTCCTGGAAGGTTGCTTCTTTGCTGGAGATGGCCGACCTGAAAGACGCTGCGCGCAGCGATTCGCCAGTGCGTATCGTGCTCGCTTTTGAAGGTGACCGTAGTCGCCTGTCGGCCCGCGATCACATGTTGTCGGAGCTGGCCCGTTCGCTGACCGGCGAGGACATGCCCTATGCGACGCTCATGTACGTCTGGTCTAACCAACTGCCGGTGGGCACGGTGCTCAGCAGCCGGCGGACCGATCGCATCCGCAAGATGGTGATTGAATCGGGCCCTGCGGGCATTAACCGCTGGCAGGACTATGAGCGCGATGTGCGGGCCGATTACGAGCGCGCATTTGGCGAGCCGCCTGGCCGGCTGATGGCCGTAGGCATCATGAGCGACAGCGACAACACAGGAGGTTCGGTGCGCGCCTGGTATGGTCCGGTCGTGCTCAGGCGAGCACCCTGAGCCTGCCCAGACCTCGCATTCAGGTGTAACGTTTGCTGCGCAGCTTGGCCTTCATGTCCTGCAGCATCGGTTGCAGGATGCGGCCATCGAGTTTGAGTGCGACCGCGGTGACCAGGATGTCGATGATCATCAGGTGCAGCAGCCGCGAGACCATAGGGCTGTAGCGGTCATAGCCCTCGGGATGATCGGCGGCCAGGTGAATGTCGCCGGCCGAGGCCAGAGGCGATCCGCTGGCGGTGATGACGATCACTGTCGCCCCGTTTTTGCGGGCGATGTCTGTGGCATCCATCAGATCGCGGGTTCGGCCCGAGTTGGAAATGACCACCAGGCAGTCGCCAGCGCGCAGCAGCGAGGCGCTCATGACCTGCATATGGCCGTCGCTGTGCGCGATGGTGTGGACCCCGAGCCGAAAGAATTTGTGCTGCGCGTCCTGCGCCACGATGCCGGAATTGCCCGCGCCGATAAATTCAATGCGTTGGCGTTGCTGACAGGAGCCGAGCAAGGCGTCGACTGCCTTGCCGATTGCGTAGGTGCTGGCCTCATTACGGTACTTGAGAAAGGCAGCGACGGTGTTGTCGATCACCTTGACCGTGACGTCACTGACCTTGTCGTCGCTGTCCACGCTGCGGTGAATGAAGGGCACGCCTTCGCGCACGCTGCCGGCCAGCTTGAGCTTGAAGTCGGCCAGCCCGTCATAGCCCAGGCTGCGGCAAAATCGCACAACGGTGGGTTTGCTCACGCTCGCTTGCGCCGACAGTTCGCTGATCGGTTGCCGGGCAAAGGCCGCCGGATCGCTCAGTACCAACTCGGCGACCCGCTGTTCGGCGGGGGCCAGCGAGGGCAGGCAGGCTTTGATGCGGTCGAGCATGGAGCTGTGCAGTGTAACTAGGTTACCTTGTTTATAAGTCGCAGTTACCAGCTGCTTGTTGCCCCGCACCTATGGCCGTGCTGCCGCGCGGGCAGGCTGCCGGTCGATAATCCCGTCCATGAACCAACTCGACGCGCTCAAGCAATACACCACCGTGGTGGCCGATACCGGCGATTTCATGCAACTGGGGCAGTTTCGGCCGCAGGATGCCACCACCAATCCCTCGCTGATTCTTAAGGCGGTCAAGAAGGCTGAGTACCAGCCACTGGTGGCGCAGACCGTCAAAGCCCATTTGGGCCAGGCCCTGGACCTGTTGATCGATCGATTGCTCGTGCGTTTCGGCTGCGAAATACTCTCCATCATCCCTGGCCGTGTCTCGACCGAGGTCGATGCGCGCCTGAGTTTTGATACCACCGCCACGGTCGAGCGCGCTGAGCGGCTGATGGCCTTGTATGCGGCCGCGGGTGTGCCGCGTGAGCGTGTGCTGATCAAGATCGCTGCCACCTGGGAGGGCATGGCGGCCGCGCAGCAACTCGAGCAGCGCGGCATACACACCAATCTGACGCTGCTGTTTTCCTTTTGCCAGGCGGTGGTTTGCGGCCAAGCCAGGGTGCAGCTGATCTCCCCCTTCGTCGGCCGTATCTATGACTGGCATAAAAAGGCCGCTGGCAGCGGCTGGGTTGAGGCCGAGCATGCCGGCGCCCGCGATCCTGGGGTGCAGTCGGTGCGGCAGATTTTTGAACATTACAAGCGCTTTGGCATCGCTACCGAGGTCATGGGCGCGAGCTTTCGCAACGTGGGTCAGGTACTGGCCCTCGCAGGCTGTGATTTGTTGACCATCAGCCCGGAGCTGTTGGCGCAGCTGGCGGCCAGCCAGGAGCCGGTCGAGCGCGCCCTGGACGCGCAGGCGGCGCTAAGCCTTGACCTGCCAGAGCTGCATTTGGACGAGGCGGGTTTTCGCCTGGCCCTGAATCAAGATGCGATGGCTACCGAAAAGCTGGCCGAGGGCATACGCGCCTTCGTCAGCGACGCGATCGGGCTGGAGCAAGTCCTGCTGGCGGCGTAAATGACAGCCGCCGCTTTTGTGCGCTGTGACCGTGCGCCGGCGTGGGCCGAGCTGCGGGCGTATTTTGACGGGCCGGGCCGTCGCCTTGATCTGCGCCGTGCCTTCGCCGAGGACCCGAGCCGTTTCGAGCGCTGGAGTCAGCCGGCGCCCCATGTGTTTGCCGATCTGTCCAAGAACCTGATCGATGCGCACACCGAATCCCTGTTGCTCAAACTGGCCGAGCAGTGCGGCTTGGGCGCCCAACGCGACGCCATGTTTAGCGGCCAGGCCATCAATACCAGCGAGCAGCGCCAGGTGATGCATTTCCTGCTGCGCCAGCCGGAGCTGCGCGCTGCTCAGGCCTTGTCGGCCGAGTTGCAGGCGGTGCAGACCACCGGCCAAGCGATGCTCACTTATGCCGAACAGGTGCGCGCCGACCCGGGCATCACCGATGTGGTCAATATCGGCATCGGCGGTTCCGACCTCGGCCCCTGCATGGCAGTGCAGGCCCTGGAGGAGTTCAGGCTGCCGGGCAAGCGTTTTCACTTCATCTCCAATGTGGACGGGCATGCCCTGTCCAGCCTGCTCGCTCAATTGCAGCCGCGCAACACCTTGTTTTTGATTGCCTCAAAAACCTTCACCACCGCTGAAACCATGGCCAATGCGCATTCGGCCAGGCGCTGGTTCGAGGCGCATCTGGGCGCACAGGCGCCGGCTTTGCTGCCCCGCCACTTTGCAGCACTGACAACGAACATAAGCGCGGCGGCCGAGTTCGGCATCAAGACCTGCTTGGGCTTCTGGGACTGGGTGGGTGGGCGCTACTCGCTGATGTCGGCCATCGGCTTGCCCCTGGCCATTGCCATTGGCAGCGAGCGTTGGCGGCAACTGCTCGCAGGCGCACACGCGATGGATGAGCACTTTCGCACCGCGCCCTTGGCGCAAAACCTGCCCGTGCGTCTGGGACTGCTCGATGTCTGGTACCGCAACTTTCACGGTTTTGCCTCGCGCTGCGTCGCGCCCTATCACAGCCGACTGGCGCGCTGGCCGGCCTACTTGCAGCAGCTCGAGATGGAGAGCAACGGCAAGCGGGTCGACGCGCTGGGGCAGGCTCTGAGCTATGAAACAGCGCCGGTGATCTGGGGTGAGCCCGGCACCAACGGGCAGCATGCTTTTTTTCAAATGCTGCACCAGGGCACCAGCGTGGTTCCGGTGGAATTCGTTCTGGTGCGCCACCCGGCCCACGAGTTGGCCGACCAGCACAGTCAGTTGCTGGCCAATGGGTTGGCCCAGGCCCAGGCACTCATGCTTGGTCGAGCCCATGCTGGCGGCCACCGCGACTTTCCGGGCAATCGGCCGAGTACGGTCTTGCTGCTTGAGCGGCTTGATCCGGCCAGCCTGGGCGCGCTCATTGCGCTGCAGGAGCACCGGGTCTTTACCAGCGGCGCGATCTGGGGCATCAACAGCTTTGACCAATGGGGGGTTGAGTTGGGCAAGGTGCTGGCTGCTGATTTGGAGCCGCGCCTGTGCAGTGGTGACGTAGCCGGGCTGGACGCGTCGACCGCGGGGCTGATGGCGCGCCTGCGCGCATGAACATCGTTTTTGACTTCGGGGCGGTGCTCTTTGACTGGCAGCCGGCCCAGCGTGTTCGCCAGCGTCTGGGTGAGTGGGCACCGGGTCCGCAGCAGGCTCAGGCTCTGGCGCAGGCCATCTTTGCGCATGAGGATTGGCAGGCTTTTGACCGAGGCCATCTTGGGCTTGAACAGGTGGTTGAGCGAACTGCGTTACGGCTGAGTCTGCCGCGGGCTCGGGTGCATGACTTGATGGCCCCGATAGGCCACGAGCTGCGGCCCATTGAAGCGAATGTGGCGGTGCTGCGGGCTCTGGCCGAGCGGCGCCAGCGTGAGGGGTCGCTGCGCCTGTTTTTTCTCTCCAATATGCCTGAGCCCTTCGCGCGCACACTCGAGCTTGAGCATGAGTTCATCAAGGTTTTTGATGGTGGCCTATTCTCCGGAGACGTCAAGTTGGGCAAGCCCGACCCGGCGATTTATCAGCAACTGGCCATGGCGCATCAATTGGTGCCGCAACAGACTTGGTTCATCGACGATCATCTGCCCAATGTGGAGGTAGCCCGTGCCTTGGGCTGGCGAGGCCTGCATTTGAACGAGCCGCAGGCGCTGGCCGACCTGCTGGGAGCGGCGCTGCCATGATTGGGCTGCCGACTGACTGTGCGAGGATGAGCTAGATCAGGAGAGTTTCATGAAGAGACGACCGGCTCTTGTGTTGTTGATTGCGCCATTGGTTTTGCCAGCGATCCTCAGTGCTGCACCCGGCAGGACCCAGTTGCAGGTCTGGAAGGACCCGCAATGCGGCTGCTGTCAGGCCTGGATAGAGCATCTGCAGGCCCATGGCTTTGCCGTCGAGGTGCATGACGTGGGCAATACCGCTGCGCGCAAGCGCCTGGGCCTGCCCGAGCGTTTGGCCTCCTGCCACACCGCCTGGGTGGGTGGCTATGTGATCGAAGGCCATGTGCCGGCGGTGGACATTGAACGGCTCTTGAAGCAAAAGCCGGCAGCTTTGGGCCTGGCTGTACCTGGGATGCCGATAGGCAGCCCCGGCATGGATGGCCCAGCCTACAAAGGACGCAAGGACGCTTACCAGGTCCTGTTGGTAAAGCGCGACGGCAGCACCAGCGTCTTTGCCTCTTATGCCGGCTCTGCCGCTTCGCGCCAGGTCTAAGGCCGCGCGCAGCCCCGATGGCCTGGCCTCGGCGGCATGGCAAATTCCGCGTTCCCATGGCAGGCCTCAATGCAGTGGCGATGCGTTTCCAGTGCAGCCACTTCTTCAGCCTAGATCACAACCTTAACCGTAACGCAGAGGCTGCGGGGCTGCACCTGGTCTCTCTCTAGAACCGGCGTTCGACCATGAAAAAACCCCGCAAGGCTCGCACCTCGCGGGGTTTCGGGGCTTTGACAGGGCACCGGAGCGCCCTGATCGCGGCGACCGGGCTGATTACATGCCCATATCGCCCATGCCACCCATGCCGCCCATGCCACCACCAGGCATGCCGCCGCCGGCAGGAGCGTCGTCCTTCGGCGCCTCGGCCACCATGGCTTCGGTGGTCAGCATCAGGCTGGCCACGGAAGCGGCGTTTTGCAGCGCGGTGCGGGTGACTTTGGTCGGATCCAAAATACCCACTTCGATCATGTCGCCATAGGTGTCGTTGGCCGCGTTAAAGCCGTAGTTGCCCTT
>CANHGF010000020.1 GCA_947460065.1 Comamonadaceae bacterium | reverse complement strand
TCGTGTCCCCCGCCTCGGATAGCGACCCGGCTCCTCCTTAACCTCGCCACGCAGCGCCCACCCGCACGCCCTTGGGTGACTTGAGCGGTGCGCCCACTTATTGAAAGTTCCGAGTTCGCCATGGGTCGCGATGCAAAGCGGCCACTCTCAGCCCCCGCAGCCACTGCAGCGTTAACCCACGGCTGGTGCGTCGGGCCTGGCGCAGCGGCATCAAGGAGGAGCCGAGGCGCTAGCCGAGGCGGGGGACAGCCGCGGAGGCAGGCCCGATGCGGCGGCCGCTTCCCTGGCCCTTGCACGAGTAGCCCTGGGCAAGGCCAATCTGGCAGCCTTTGATGAATCGCAGCAATTTTCAGGGCGTATCGAAGCAGGGCGCACGGGTTGGCGCTGCGCCGCTCGTGTCCCCCGCCGCGGAGGCAGGCCCGATGCGGCGGCCGCTTCCTTGGCCCTTGTGCGAGTAGCCCTGCCCGGCCTTAAACTGACCGCCCAACACATCACTCAGAGAGACACTCATGAACCTGATCCCCTTGGGCAGCAGCGAGCTGAAGGTGACCCCGGTCTGCCTGGGCACCATGACTTTTGGCGAGCAGGTTGACGAGCCCACCTCGCACGCGATTCTTGACCGCAGCCTGGCCCTGGGCATCAACTTCATCGACACCGCCGAGATGTATTCGGTGCCGACCAAGGCCGAGACCTACACCCGTACTGAGACCTACATCGGCAACTGGCTGGCGCGCAATCCGGCGGCCCGCCAGCGTCTGGTGATTGCCACCAAGGTGGCGGGGCCGGCGCGCATGGCCTGGGTGCGGGGCGGCAAGCCCGACCTCTCTGGCGAAGACATCATTGCCGCCTGCAATGCCAGCTTGCTGCGCCTGCGCACCGATGTGATCGACCTCTATCAAATTCACTGGCCGGTACGCCATGTGCCCGCCTTCGGTCTGATGTACTTTGACCGTAGCAAGGACCAGCCCGTCACGCCCATCCTGGAGCAGTTGCAGGCCCTGGGCGAGTTGGTCAAGGCTGGCAAGGTGCGGGCCATCGGCCTGTCCAACGAGACGCCCTATGGTGTGCATGAATTCGTGCGCCTGGCCGAGCAGCATGGCCTGCCGCGGGTGGCCAGCGTGCAAAACCCCTATTGCCTGATTAACCGGACGGTGGAAAACGCACTCGACGAAACCTTGTATCGCCTGAACGTCGCGCTGTTGGCCTATTCGCCGCTGGGCTTTGGCCTGCTGACCGGCAAATACGACGAGAGCGGCACCGACACCGCCCAGGCGCCTAAGGGCGCTCGCATTGCCAAATATGAGTCGGTACGCCAACAGCGCTGGGGCCGGCCGGCGGCTTTGCAGGCGGCGCGGCGCTATAACGCGCTGGCGCGCAAGCAGGGTTTGACGCCCACCCAGATGGCGCTGGCGTTTTGCTACCACCGCCACCTGGTGGACAGCACTATCATCGGCGTGACCTCGCTGGCCCAGCTTGAGGAAGATTGCGCCGCCTGGACCACCACGCTCTCGCCCGAGGTGCTCAAGGCCATCGATGAGATTCGTTGGGAATTGCGTGATCCGGCGGTCTGAGCCCCGGCTATCCCGTTGAGCATGGCCAAGGCCGCATCCATCAGCCAGACTCCGGCCACCCAGTGGCTGCGCGATCATGGGGTTGCTTACACCGAGCATCCCTATGAGTACCTGGAGCACGGTGGCGCTGAGCACAGCGCCAAGGTTCTCGGGCTCGATCCCTTGAGCGTGGTCAAGACCCTGGTCATGCAGGACCAGGACGGCGCGCCGCTGGTCGTGTTGATGCACGGCAATCGGCAGGTCTCGACCAAGAACCTGGCGCGGCAGATCGGCGCCAAGCGGGTCGAGCCCTGCGCGGTCGAGGTGGCGCAGCGTCACAGTGGTTATCTGGTGGGCGGCACCTCGCCGTTTGGCACCCGGCGGACGATGCCGGTGTACATCGAGGCATCCATTCTGAGCCTGCCTAAAATCGCCATCAACGGCGGTCGGCGAGGCTTTTTGGTCGGCATCGATCCGCAAGTGTGTGTTCAAAGGCTCGGCGCCCAGCCTGTCCAGTGCGCCATCGATAAATAAGATTGCCCCGTGACCCCTGTCTATCTCCTTGTGGCGACCGTGTTCGCCTACCTGATCGGATCCTTGTCTTTTGCGGTGATCGTCAGCCGCCTGCTGGGCCTGAGCGATCCACGCAGCTATGGCAGCAAGAACCCGGGCGCGACCAATGTGCTGCGCTCGGGCAACAAGGCGGCGGCGGTGTTGACCCTGCTGCTCGACGGGGTCAAGGGCTGGGCGCCTGTGGCCTGGGTGCAGTGGCAGGGCGCGTCTTATGGTCTGGGCGACGCGGCGGTGGCCCTGGTCGGCCTGGCTGCGTTTTTGGGCCACCTGTTCCCGGTGTTTTTCAGGTTCGCCGGCGGCAAGGGTGTGGCCACCGCCGCTGGGGTGCTCTTTGGAGTGCACTGGGCCTTGGGCCTGGCGGTGCTGTTGAGCTGGTTGCTGGTGGCTTATTTCACCCGTTATTCGTCGCTGTCGGCGCTGATCAGCGCTCTTGCAGCGCCTGTGCTTTACATGCTGGGCGACCGGGGGCTTTGGTATGCCGACCGCTCGGTGATGGTCATGTTGGTGCTCATGAGTGCGCTGCTGATCTGGCGGCACCGGCAGAACATCGCCAAGCTCCTGAACGGGCAGGAGTCCAAGATCGGCGCCAAGGGCTGAGCGGCAGACCGTCGGGCGCTTGAGGCCCCGCGTGGTTTTTAGTCCCTGAAGTTGTTAAAGCTCAGCGGCAGGTCCTTGACCTCGGCTCGAATCAGCGCCATGGCCGTTTGCAGGTCGTCGCGCTTGGCGCCGCTGACCCGCACCGCATCGCCCTGGATTGAGCCCTGCACCTTGAGCTTGCTGCCCTTGATGAGCTGCTGAATCTTCTTGGCGTCGTCGCCAGCAATGCCATTGCGCACCTTGCTGACCTGCTTGACCTTGTCGCCGCCGATTTTTTCAATCTTGCCCAGATCGAGAAAACGCACATCTACCCCGGCCTTGGCCAGCTTGTTGCGCAGGATGTCGTTGATCTGATCGATCTGGAAGTCGCCATCGCCGAGCAAGGTGATGTCCTTGTCCTTGATCTCAATGGCGGCTGCGGTGCCCTTGAAATCGAAGCGGGTGCCGATTTCCTTGGCGCAGTTCTCCACGGCGTTTTTGAGTTTGACCAGATCGGCTTCGAGGACGGTATCGAAAGATGGCATATCAGGCTCGTCGGCAAAAAATCGCGATGCGACAATCTGTAAATGTTAGTCGAGAAACAGCTTGCGCTGCAGCCCTACAACACCTTTGGCATCGCTGCCAGGGCGCAGGAGTTGGTGCGGGTGCGCGGTTTGGAAGACGTTCAGGCGGTGCTGGACGCCCCCGTGCTGCGCGACCGACCCAAGTTTGTGCTTGGTGGGGGCAGCAATCTCGTGCTCACCGGTGATGTCAAGCCACTGGTGCTCAAGGTGGAGATTGCAGGCCGTCGCTTGGCCTCTGAGACGGATCGGCATTGGATTGTGGAGGTCGGTGCTGGTGAAAATTGGCACGATCTGGTGGCCTGGAGCCTGGCTCAGGGCTGGCCCGGCCTGGAAAACATGGCCCTGATTCCGGGCTCCGTGGGCGCCTCGCCGGTGCAGAACATCGGTGCTTATGGGGTGGAGCTGCAGGACCGGTTTGATTCGCTCGATGCGATCGACCTGCAGACCGGCCAGGTTTTTACGCTCAATGCGGCGCAGTGCGCTTTTGGCTACCGCGACTCGGTCTTCAAGCATGCGCCGCCGGCGGAAGTTAGCGGGGAGGGCGTTCGCGGCATGGGCCTGGCCGGCCGTGCCTTGATCTTGCGGGTACGTTTTGCCCTGCCCAAGCGCTGGAGGCCGGTGCTGGGCTATTCCGATCTGGAGCGACGCATGGCCCAGGAAGGGCTGAGCGCCGCCGAAGTCACACCCGAGCGACTGTTCCATTGGATCTGCGAGATCCGCCGCGCCAAGCTGCCCGATCCGGCGGTGCTGGGCAATGCCGGCAGTTTTTTCAAGAACCCGACGGTTAGCCCCGAGCAGTGCGCCGACATCATCGCCCGTGACCCCAAGGTGGTTCACTACCCCATGCCCGACGGCGGCATCAAGCTGGCCGCTGGCTGGTTGATCGACGCTTGTGGCTGGAAGGGCAAGAGCGTGGGGCGCGCCGGCGTGTATGAAAAACAGGCCCTGGTGCTTGTTAACCGCGGCGGGCCCAATGACCCGGTGACCGGCGGCGAGGTGATGACCCTGGCCCGCGCGATACAGACCAGTGTTTACGAGCGCTTTGGCCTGCGGCTGGAGCCCGAGCCCGTGGTGCTGTGAGCTGGCCGACCCGCAACCGCTCCCTGACCCTGACCCTGACCGCGACTGAATGACTCTTGCCCTGGAAGGACCCCATCCCATGCAGACCGAACTGACCATCCGCACCGGCCACTCCCGCGGCATGGGCCGTGCCATGGCGCAGCAGCTGCTGGTCCAGGGCCACAGGCTGTTGGGCATCTCGCGTGGGCGGGCTCAAGGCCTGGCTCCTGGGGCAGGCGCTGCGGGCGAGTTGATCGAATGGCAGGCCGACCTGGCCGACGGCGCAGAGGTGGCGCGGCGGCTGCAGAGCTGGCTGGATGGACAAGCCGATCCAGCTTGGCGCAGTGTGACCCTGATCAACAATGCGGCCGCGATCCCGGCCATCGTGCCGCTTTCTCGCGCGCGACCGGAAGATCTGGCGCAGGCGATGAGGGTGAATCTCGAAACGCCGATGCAGCTGTGCGCAGCCTTTTTGTCTGCGACGGCCCATTGGTCGACGCAGCGCCGCATCCTGAACATCTCGTCCGGGCTGGGGCGCAGGGCCATGGCCTCGCAGTCGGCCTATTGCGCAGCCAAAGCCGGTCTGGACCACTTTACCCGCTGCCTGGCGCTCGATGAGGCTCGCATGCCCAATGGCGCCCGTGTGTGCTCACTGGCCCCTGGCGTCATCGATACCGAGATGCAGATGCAACTGCGCGGCGCCCCGGACGCCGACTTTCCCGACCGCCAGGGCTTCGAAGGCCTGCATCAGCAGGGCATGCTCACCGCACCCGAGGTCGCCGCCGAGCGGCTGCTGGCTTTCCTGGCCAGTCCCGACTTTGGACAGCAGCCAGTGGCTGACGTTCGCGCTTGAACAAATAATTGGGGTCAGATACCAATTAAATGCCAAAAAAAGCGGCCCGCAGACCGCTTTTTCAGGCCCATGGCAAGTTCTCAGTTCTTGCCGCTGCCTTCGAGCTTGAAAATGTGCGGGCCCTCGCCCACCGAGAGCAGTCCGCTGTGGGCGTAGATGCCAAGTTTGGCTCGGGTGTCCGTAATGTCGAGGTTGCGCATGGTCAGCTGGCCGATACGGTCGAGCGGGCTGAAGGGCGCGTCTTCTACCTTTTCCATCGACAGGCGCTCGGGTGCGTAGGTCAGATTGGGCGAGGTGGTATTGACGATGCTGTAGTCGTTGCCGCGGCGCAGCTCCAGCGTCACTTCGCCGGTGATGGCGCGCGCTACCCAGCGTTGGGCGGTTTCGCGCAGCATGATGGCCTGCGGGTCGAACCAGCGGCCCTGGTAGAGCAGGCGGCCGAGCTTGAGGCCGCCCATGCGGTACTGCTCGATGGTGTCTTCGTTATGGATGCCCGTGACCAGGCGCTCATAAGCGATGTGCAGCAGCGCCATGCCCGGGGCCTCGTAAATGCCGCGGCTTTTGGCCTCGATGATGCGGTTTTCGATCTGGTCGCTCATGCCCAGGCCGTGCCGCCCGCCGATCTCGTTGGCCTTGAGAAACATGTCGACCAGCGAGTCGAAGGTCTGGCCGTTCAGTGCAACCGGCATGCCTTCTTCGAAGCGCACCGTCACCTCTTCAGCCTTGACCTCGACCTCCGGCTTCCAGAAAGCCACGCCCATGATGGGGTTGACGATGCGGATCCCGCTGTTCAATTGCTCCAGGTCTTTGGCCTCGTGCGTGGCGCCCAGCATATTGGAGTCGGTGGAATAGGCTTTTTCCACACTCATCTTGTAGTCAAAGCCGTTGGCGATCAGGAACTCGCTCATTTCCTTGCGCCCGCCAAGCTCATCGATGAAAGTCTGGTCTAACCAGGGCTTGTAGATCTTCAGGCTCGGATTGGTCAGCAGGCCATAGCGGTAAAAACGCTCGATGTCGTTGCCTTTGAAGGTCGAGCCGTCGCCCCAGATGTTGACGTCGTCCTCTTTCATGGCAGCCACCAGCATGGTGCCGGTCACGGCACGGCCTAGCGGGGTGGTGTTGAAGTAGGTGATGCCGCCGGTGCTGATGTGGAAAGCGCCACACTGGATCGCAGCCACGCCTTCATGGGCCAGCTGGGTGCGGCAGTCGACCAGGCGGGCTTTTTCGGCGCCATAGGCGATCGCCTTGCGCGGGATTTCCTCGTAGTCCGACTCGTCGGGCTGACCCAGGTTGGCGGTGTAGGCATAGGGCATGGCGCCCTTTTTCTTCATCCACAGCAGGGCCGCCGAGGTATCGAGGCCGCCGGAGAAGGCGATGCCGACTTTTTGCCCCTTGGGCAGGTGTTGCAAGATGGTGCTCATGGTCTGGGCTGGCTGGCCTGCCGCTGGCAGGCTTGAGAGGGAGGGCGGCGCTGTGCCGTGGGGCGTTCAGCCGAAATGGCAGATGTAGTGATAGGCCTCGCTCACCCGGATCTCGAAGCTCGACTGCCCCGGGATCTTGAAGCTGTGGCCCGGCCCCGAGCTTTGCCACTGGTCGCTGCCAGCAAGCTTGTACTCGCAGCTTCCGGCAACGCACTCCATGATCTCGGGCGCGCCGGTGTTGAAAGTCAGGGTGGAGGGGAGCACCACGCCGACAGACTTTTTGCTGCCATCGGCCAGCGTGATGCCGTGGCTGACGCACTTGCCGTCGAAGTAGACGCTGGCTTGGGTATTGACGCTGACGTTGTGCAGTTGCGCGTTGCTCATGGGGGTCCGTCGGTATGGCTATCGCCCAAATGCGGGCAAAGATGGGATTTTAGGCCATGGTCTGAGCCTTAGACCCCAGGCCCGACAGGCCCGGCTTCAGATGCGGCGCCGCTCGTGCAGCGCTCTTCCTGCTGAGCCCCCGGTGAGCCCTTAGTGCCAGCGACCGCCGTGGTGATGCCGGCCTTGGTGCCGGCCGCCATGCACGCCCAAGCTCAGAGACAGGCCGATCGGCACCACGGGCACATAGCGCACGGGTGGCGAAACCATGGTGTAGGCGGGCGTTACAAAGCTGTGGACACGCGGCGCGGGGACATAGACCGGCTCGGTCTGCACATAGGTGACGGTCGGCGCGGGCGCGGCAGATACCGGTCCGACGGTAATAGTGTTCGACGAGGTCGGCGCGGGCAGGGCGCCCACTGGGCTCAGTTGCAGCCGCACATAAGCGCCGGGGTCGTTAGGCATCTTGATGCTGTAGCGCTTGTTGTCATATTCGTAAACCACGTCGTAGTGCAGCACCCGGTTTTCATAGGTGGTCTGGGTGGTGCATTGCTGTACGTTGCGCACCTCGTCGCGAGTACCTTCGACCCGGTTGCCCAGTACAGCACCGCCCACCAGACCGATCATGGTGGCGATGTCACGGCCGCTACCGCCGCCGATGGCGTTGCCAATCGCCCCGCCGGCGATTGCGCCCATGGCCAAACCGGCGCCCGATGGCTGACTTTGCTGGATGACCTGCTGGTTGGTACAGACCTGACGCGGCACCGCCACTTGTTGCATGACGGCGGTAGTGTTGAGCACACGTGCCATGACCTCTTGGGCCAGAGCCGGCGCGGCACTTACAGCGCCCAAGGCTGCTGTTGCCAGGGCGGCTAGGGAGAGATGTTTGCTGTTCATGAGAATCTCCTGATGGGGCGCGAGCTCGAGAACCCAGGGCTGTGGGGTCTCGCAACCGAGCCGCCCGAAGGCCCGGTCTGTAGATTAAACGGGCCGGGGGGTGATTTGGTTAACAAGTTCGGGTAAATCCCGAGTAAAGCTGGGGTCGGCCTAATGCCGGCCGGCCCAGATTACCCAGTCCTGCGCCTTGAAACCGACGCTGATCAGGCCATCGGGCCAGGCTACCACTGGGCGCTTGATCAGGCTGGGCTGGGCCTGCATCAGCGCTATGGCGCTAGCGCTGTCTAGCACTGCAGCTTGCTGCTCAGGGGCGAGCTTGCGCCAGGTCGTGCCCTGGCGGTTGAGCAGCTTTTCCCATCCGACGGCCTGGGCCCAGGCCTGAAGTTGGTCGCAACTGACCCCGGACTTCTTGAAATCATGAAACTGGTGGGCGATGTCGTGCTCGGTCAGCCAGGCCCTGGCCTTCTTGACGGTGTCGCAGTTGGCAATGCCGTAGAGCTCAATCATGGAGCTGATTTTGGCAGAGTCAGCGCACCGATGGTCCCCGCTGGACCCGCAAGCCCCAAGGCCTGCGAGACAATGGGCCCATGGACAACCCGACGACTCTGGAGCAGTGGCTGGCCCACTGCGAGCGCATACACCCCCGCAGCATCGATATGGGCCTGGAGCGGGTGCGCGCGGTCGCCCACCGCATGGGTCTGCGCCTGAAGGTGCCGGTGATCACCGTGGCTGGCACCAATGGCAAGGGCTCGACCTGCGCGATGCTCGAAGCCATCTTGCAGCAGTCTGGCTACCGGGTTGGGCTGTACACCTCGCCGCATCTGGTTCATTTTGAGGAGCGTTGCCGCTTGCGCGGCGAGGCCGTGAGCGCAGCGGCGCTGCTGCCGCATTTTCAGAAGGTTGAGAGGGCCCGGCTTGGCAGCGACCTGCGTTATCTGCCCGGTCGCCCACAGGATGTGCGCGGCGAGCTTACGCTGAGCTATTTTGAGTTCACCACCCTGGTTTTTCTGTCGGTGCTGGCCCATGCCGAACTCGATGTGGTGATTTTGGAGGTGGGCTTGGGTGGACGGCTTGATGCGGTCAACCTGATCGATACCGATTGCGCCATCATCACCAGCATAGACCTCGATCACATGGAGTTCCTGGGCCCGGATCGGGAATCCATAGGCCGCGAGAAGGCGGGCATCATCCGCGCGGGCAAGCCCGTCATCGTCAGTGACCCGGCGCCACCCGACAGCGTGCTGGAGGCCGCCCGCCTGTTGGGTGCCGATCTGTGGCGCATCGGGCCGGATTTTCAGTTTACCGGCGACAAGCAGCAATGGGGCTGGGGCGGGCGCGGCAAGCGTTATTCGGGCCTGGCCTACCCGGCCCTGCGCGGCGCCAATCAACTGCTCAATGCCTCAGGCGTGCTGGCGGCGCTGGCGGCCTTGTGGGAGCAACTGCCAGTGACCGCGCAGGCGGTGCGCAACGGCCTGGCCCTGGTGGAATTGCCCGGGCGTTTTCAGATCGTGCCGGGCCAGCCGACCTTGGTGCTCGATGTGGCCCACAACCCTCATTCAGTGGCCGCATTGACCGAGAACTTGGATGCGATGGGTTTTTACCCCTGTACCCATGCGGTGTTCGGTGCCATGGCCGACAAGGATCTGGCGGCCATGCTCTCGCGTATAGGCCCCTTGGTCGATCGCTGGTATTTTTGCGACCTGCCACTGCCCCGAGCCGCCTCGGCGGCGCACGTGCAAGCAGCCTGGCAGGCCACACCACAGCGCAGTCCGCCCGCCCTGTCGAGCACCCATGAAAGTCCCCGTCTGGCCTTGCAGGCGGCGGTGGCTGCGGCAGACCCCGCTGATAGAATCGTAGTCTTCGGATCCTTCTTGACGGTGGGCGGAGTTCTCAAGGACGGACTGCCCCGCTTGTCAGCCCAGCACCTGAGCGATTGAATCGCGGCAGCGCTGAGCTGGCGCCGCCCACCCCAGCCAACGCTCAGCACGCATTGCCCATGTCGTTTTTCAGTTTCCGCCGCAGTCGGACGTCCCCTGCCAAGCCCGCTGCCGCGGCGGCGGCCTCCGAGAGTGTGGAAGTGGTTCGGCGGCGGGCCCGCCAGCGCCTGATCGGCGCGGCGGTCCTGGTGCTGATCGGTGTGATCGGCTTTCCCCTTTTGTTCGACAGCCAGCCCAGGCCGGTGCCGGTGGATATCGCGATCGATATTCCCTCGCGCAACGCGGTCAAGCCCGGCACACCCATTGCAGCGGTCAAGCCTGCGGAAACGGCCCATGCCGCCAAGCCGGCCGATCCAGCGACGAGCCCCGCACCGCAGGTGCCCCCACAAGCGAGCTTGGAGGGCAAGGAGGAAATCGTCGGAGGAAATCCAGCGGCCGCGCCGGCGGCGTCGGCTGTGCCAGCGCCCCAGGCCGCTGCGGCTGCGGCTGCCGTGGAGGCTGCGCCCAAAGCCGCCCCCAAAGCTGCCCCTAAGGCAGCGGCCGAAGGCCAGCGCCCCCAGGAGCCCAAGGACGGTAAATCTGCTGCATCAGCCCGGGTGGTGGTGCAGGTTGGCGCATACGGCGATGCGACCAAGGCCCGGGAGGTCCGGCAAAAGCTGGAAAAAGCCGGCTTCAAGACCTACACCCAGGTGGTTGACACCAAGGACGGCTCGCGCACACGGGTGAGAGTGGGCCCCTTTGCGAGTCGGGCTGAGGCCGAGCAGGCGGCGGCCAAGATCAAGTCGCTCGACCTGCCGGCTTCGCTATTGGCGCTTTGAGCCCCATGACTGGCATTGATTGGGTCCTTGCGGCACTTGTTTTGCTGTCTGCCCTTGTAGGACTGTGGCGCGGCCTCATCTTCGAGGTGCTGTCCTTGCTGGGCTGGATCGCTGCATTTTTTGTGGCCCGCTGGCTTGCGGCTTCGGTGGGCGTCTATTTGCCGCTCCAGGGGCTGTCAGACCCCATGCGCTATGCGGCCGGTTTTGCCTTGACGTTTATTGCTGCGCTGCTGCTGGCCGGCTTGCTGGCGGCCTTGGTGCGCAAAGTGGTGTCGGCCGTAGGGCTTCGCCCGATCGATCGTGTGCTGGGCGCTGCTTTTGGCGCTTTGCGCGGTGTGGTGGTGTTGTTGGCGGTGGCATTGGTGATTGACCTCACGCCGTTCAAGCGGTCTGAGGTCTGGCAGCAGTCGCTGGTCGCCCCGGTGCTGGCTTTGGCACTGGGGGGGCTGAAATCGGCCTGGCCGGATTCGCTGGGTCGGATCGTGAACTGAAGAACGGATCGAATATGTGCGGCATTTTTGGCGTCGTCAGCGACGCCCCGGTCAATCAGCTGATCTACGACGGTTTGTTGCTGCTGCAGCACCGCGGCCAGGATGCGGCTGGCATTGCCACCCAGCACGGCCAGAAGTTCTTCATGCACAAGGCCAAGGGCATGGTCAAGGATGTGTTTCGTACCCGTAACATGCGGGCCCTGCCCGGCAACGTGGGGCTGGGCCAGGTGCGCTACCCGACGGCAGGCAATGCCTTCAGCGAAGAAGAGGCTCAGCCTTTTTATGTCAATGCACCGTTCGGTTTGGTACTGGTTCATAACGGCAATCTGACCAATGCAGCGGCCCTCAAGGCCGAGCTGTTTTCGGTCGACCACCGCCACATCAATACCGAGAGCGATTCTGAAGTCCTGCTCAATGTGCTGGCCCATGAGCTGGAGAAAACCACCCGTGGCCTGCCCCTGGCGCCGGCCGATGTGTTTGCCGCGGTGCGCGGCGTACACCGCCGCGTGCGTGGCTCCTATGCGGTGGTGGCGCTGATTGCTGGTCATGGCCTGCTGGCCTTTCGGGACCCGTATGGCATCCGTCCTCTGAGCCTGGGCAGCCAGGGCAAGACCTGGGTGGTGGCCAGTGAGTCGGTGGCCCTGGAGGGCACCGGCCACCGGTTTGAGCGCAACCTGCAGCCGGGCGAGGCGGTGTTCATCGACCTGCAGGGCCAGTTGCACAGCGCCCAGTGCGCCGATCACCACCGGCTGATGCCCTGTATTTTTGAGTTTGTTTATCTGGCACGGCCCGACTCCATCCTGGATGGCATTTCCGTCTACCAGGCCCGGCTGAATCTGGGCGAAACCCTGGCCAAGCGGGTGATCTCGACGGTGCCGCCCAATGAGATTGATGTGGTCATTCCCATCCCCGAATCGAGCCGGCCCAGTGCCACGCAGCTGGCGCATCTGCTGGGCATCCCTTACCGGGAAGGCTTCGTCAAGAACCGCTATGTGGGCCGTACCTTCATCATGCCGGGCCAGGGTGTGCGCAAGAAGTCGGTGCGGCAAAAGCTCAATGTGATTGCCAGCGAGTTCAAAGGCCGCAATGTGCTGCTGGTCGACGATTCCATCGTGCGCGGTACCACCAGCCGAGAAATTGTGCAGATGGCGCGCGATGCCGGCGCCCGCAAGGTCTATCTGGCCAGCGCTGCACCACCGGTGCGCTACCCCAATGTCTACGGCATCGACATGCCCACCAGCAGCGAGTTGGTGGCCTATAACCGCAGTGTTGAAGAGGTGCGTGAGGTCATAGGCTGTGATGCGCTGATCTACCAGGATGTTGAAGGCATGAAGCGCGCCATCGGCTCGCTCGGTAGCGGTCTGGACGGCTTCGATGCGTCCTGCTTCGACGGCGTTTACGTCACCGGCGACGTCACGCCCGAATCGATCGCGCGCATGAACGAGCAGCGCGTCGACAGCGATGAAGACGCCCAGGAAGATGCTTCCCGCCTGGCCCTGCCCAACGCCGAGACGGTCTGAGGAAACGATCGCATGAGTCACGACCCCAACTCCAGAAAATCACTGCCCGATGGCCTGCACCGCCAGACCCTGGCCGTGCGCGCCGCCGTCGACCGCAGCCAGTATGGCGAGAACTCTGAGGCCCTGTTCCTCACCAGCGGCTTTGTGCAGGAAAGCGCCGAGTCGCAAGCCCGTCGCTTTGGTGGCGAGGAAGAGGGCGACACCTACGGCCGCTCCGGCAACCCCACCGTGCGCCCCATGGAAATGCGCCTGGCCGCGCTCGAAGGTTCCGAAGCCTGCATGGCCACTTCCTCGGGCATGGCGGCCATCATGCTCATGTGCTTTTCCCTGCTCAAGGCCGGCGATCACGTGGTGTTCTCGCAGTCCATGTTTGGCTCGACCATCAAGCTGATCGGCTCGGAGTTCGCCCGCTTCGGAGTCGAGTCGACCATCGTGCCGCAGACCGACCTGGAGGCTTGGAGGGCGGCCATTCGGCCCAGCACCCGCTTACTGTTTGCCGAGACGCCGACCAACCCGCTGGGCGAGGTCTGCGATATCGCGGCCCTGGCTGAGATCGCCCGCCATGCTGGCGCCCTGCTGGCGGTGGACAACTGCTTTGCCACACCCGCGCTGCAGCGGCCCATTGAGATGGGGGCCGACATCGTGATGCACTCGGGCACCAAGTACCTCGATGGCCAAGGCCGGGTCATGGCCGGGGCCCTGTGCGCCAGCGAAAAGTTGGTGCGCGAGAAATTCCTGCCGGTGCAAAAAAACGGCGGTATGGTGCTCTCCCCCTTTAACGCCTGGGTGGTGCTCAAGGGCCTGGAAACCCTGGACCTGCGCATGCGCGCACAAAGCGCGCTGGCCCTCGAGCTGGCGCATTGGCTCGAGCGTCATCCGGCGGTGGCGCGGGTCTATTACCCGGGCCTGGCCAGCCACCCGCAGCATGCACTGGCCATGCGTCAGATGGATGGCCTGGGCGGTGCCGTGGTCTCTTTCGACGTGAAGGCCGAAAGCCCCGAGCAGGGACGGGCGCGCGCCTTCCATGTGCTCGACGCGCTGCAGGTGCTCTCGCTGTGCACCAACCTGGGCGACACCAAGACCTTGCTGACCCCCCCGGCCAGCACCTCGCACGGCAAGCTTTCCGAGGCGCAGCGCCAAGCCGCCGGTATCGGCCAGGGCCTGGTGCGCGTGGCCGTGGGCCTGGAAGACCTTGACGACATGAAAGCCGACATCTCGCGCGGCCTGGACACGCTTTGAACCCCATGACCACTCGCGTTCGCACCCGCTTTGCGCCTTCGCCCACCGGTTTCATCCACCTGGGCAATATCCGCTCGGCGCTTTACCCCTGGGCCTTCGCACGCGCCAAGGGCGGCGACTTTATCTTGCGCATTGAAGACACCGACCTGGAGCGCTCCAGCCAGGCCGCGGTCGATGTGATCATCGAAGGCATGCGCTGGCTGGGCCTGAACTATGACGAAGGCCCGTTCTACCAAATGCAGCGCATGGAGCGCTACAAGCAGGTGTTGGCTGAACTGCAGGCCACTGGACAGGTCTACCCCTGCTACATGAGTGTGGCCGAACTCGACGCCCTGCGCGAGCGGCAGATGGCCGCCAAGCTCAAGCCACGGTACGACGGTACTTGGCGGCCCGAGCCGGGCAAGACCCTGCCGCCTGTGCCCGATGGCGTCAAGCCGGTGCTGCGCTTTAAGACGCCTGCGGCCGGCGAGGTGGTCTGGGACGACAAGGTCAAGGGCCGCATCTCGATCAGCAACGAAGAACT
>CANHGF010000019.1 GCA_947460065.1 Comamonadaceae bacterium | reverse complement strand
CATCGGGCGCAATTGCCTGGTCGGTGCCGGCGCTCTGGTCACTGAGGGCAAGGAGTTCCCGGAGGGCTCGATGATCCTGGGCAGTCCCGCCAAAGTGGTGCGGCAGCTCACGCCCGAGCAGATCGAGAACATCCGCCGCAATGTGCTGGGCTATGTGGACAACGCCCGGCGCTTCAAGACGGGTCTGCAACAGATCGGGTGAGCCCAGGCGCGCTGGCCGTCTGTGGGTCGGTTTTCTAAAATTTCCTGAGCCTGAAAGGGGCGCTGCCCGGCCATGTCCGAGTTGCATAAATTCATTTTTGAGGGCCTGCCGGTGCGCGGCATGCTGGTTCGTCTGACCGAGGGTTGGCAGGAAGTGCTTGCCCGCCGACGTGTGGCCGGCGGCTATCCGCCCGAGGTGCAAGACCTGCTCGGGCAGATGCTGGCTGCCGGTGTGCTGATGCAAGGCAACATCAAGTTCAATGGCGCCCTGGTGCTGCAGATCTTTGGCGATGGGCCGCTCAAGCTGGCGGTGGCCGAGGTGCAGTCGGACCTGAGCTTTCGCGCCACGGCCACCTTCGGCCCGGCGGGGGCCGGTGCAGTGCCCGCAGGCGCCAGCCTGAGCCAGATGGTCAATGTGGACAACCAGGGGCGCTGCGCGATCACGCTCGACCCGAAGGACCGGTTGCCGGGGCAGCAGCCTTACCAGGGGGTGGTGCCGCTGTTTGGCGACCGCCACGAGAAGCTGGACAAGCTCAGTCAGGTACTCGAGCATTACATGCTGCAAAGCGAGCAGCTCGATACCTGCCTGGTGCTGGCGGCCAATGCAGAGGTGGCTGCTGGCCTGCTGATCCAGCGCCTGCCGGTGATGGGGCAGGGTAATCTGGCCGGGCAACTGGACCGTGACGCCAATGAAGATCAGATTGGTCGCAGCGAGGACTATCAGCGCATTGCCATGCTGGCGGCCACCCTCAAGCCGCAGGAGTTGCTGAGCCTGGGGGCCGACGAGATCCTGCACCGCCTGTTCTGGCAGGAAAGTCTGACCCGCTACGAGCCCCTGCGGCCGCGTTTTGCCTGCAGCTGCTCACGCCAGCGGGTCAGCGGTATGCTGCGCGGTCTAGGCGCTGCCGAAGTCGAGCAGATTTTGGCCGAGCAGGGCCGCGTCGAGGTGGGCTGCGAGTTTTGCGGCGTGCTCTACCACTTTGACACGGTTGACGCCGCGCAGATCTTCACCGAAGGCAGCAAGCCACCGGCCCCCGGCGGCGTTCACTAGAGGCTGGACAGCTTGGCCTGCCGCTCGGCTTGCATCTGCCCCAGCAGGATGTGTTCGCAAGCCGGGTCATCGCATTTTTCGCAGGCCAAGCGCCAGCCGGGGCGGCCCAGGGTTTGCGCGCCGGCGGGCATCAGGGCCCGGTCGCGCACGGCCAGGGCGGCCAGAGCCTGCTGCAGTTGCTGGGCCTGCGATCCTCTGAGAGCTTGGAAACTTTGCTGCTGCGCCAACAGCGATTGCCGCAGTGCCCTGTGGGCCTGTAGCGCGCTCAGGTCGGGCTCTTGGGCAACGGCGTTGCCCTCGTCCCATGGCAAGAGCAGGCAAAAGTCGATACCGCCGATGTCCGCGGTCTCAGTCCGGTCCGCGAACTGCCAAGCCTGCGGGCCCGCGCTGGCCTGGTTTGCCACGGCTACACCCAATGCCGCACTGAAGCTGCGCGCCGCGCTGGCATCGTGGCTTAGCACCAGGACTTTGATGGCAGCAACTGCTGTGGTCTGAGCCGGCGATGCCATCGCCACGCCTTATTTGGCGTTACTAAATTGCACGAAGATCTCGTTGGGCTTGACCATGCCGAGCTCGCTGCGGGCCTTTTCTTCGACCATGTCCAGCCCTTCCTTGAGGTCGCGTACCTCAGAGGCTAGGCGTTCGTTTTCGCCTTGGGCTTGCTGGTTCTGGCGGCTCATATCGTCAAGCCTGAGCTGCATCTGCCTGACATTGGGCACGCTGCCACGGCCAAACCAGATCTGCGCCTGTAGCACCAGCAGCAGGGCCAGCAAGAGGCCGGTGACGAGGCGTTTTCCCAAGATGAAGAGTCTTTCAGCGCAGGTTGTAGAAGGCTGCGCGGCCAGGGTAGCTGGCGATGTCGCCCAGGTCTTCCTCGATGCGCAGCAGCTGGTTGTACTTGGCCATGCGGTCCGAACGGCTGAGCGAGCCGGTCTTGATTTGCGCGGCATTCAGGCCCACGGCGATATCGGCAATCGTGGAGTCCTCGGTCTCGCCCGAGCGGTGGCTGATGACGGCGGTGTAGCCGGCGCGCTTGGCCATCTCAATGGCGGCAAAGGTTTCGGTGAGCGTGCCGATCTGGTTGATCTTGATCAGGATCGAGTTGGCAATGCCTTTGTCGATCCCTTCCTTGAGGATCTTGGTGTTGGTGACGAACAGGTCGTCTCCCACCAGTTGCACTTTCTTGCCCAGGCGCTCTGTGAGCAGCTTCCAGCCGTCCCAGTCGCCCTCGTGCATGCCGTCCTCGACGCTGATGATCGGGTACTTGTCGCACCAGGCGGCCAGCATGTCGGTCCAGGCCGCGGCCTCGAGCTGCAGGCCCTCGCCCTCCAGGTGGTACTTGCCGTCCTTGTAGAACTCACTGGCGGCGCAGTCCAGGCCCAGGGCGATCTGCTCGCCGGCCACGTAGCCGGCCTTGTCGATCGCCTCCAGAATCATCTGTATCGCGGCCTCGTGGCTGGGTACATTGGGCGCGAAGCCGCCCTCGTCGCCCACGGCCACGCTCATGCCCTTGTCGTGCAGGATCTTCTTGAGCGCATGAAACACTTCAGCGCCGTAGCGCACGGCCTCACGGAAACTGGGCGCGCCCACCGGAATGATCATCAGTTCCTGCAGGTCCAGGTTGTTGTTGGCGTGCGCGCCGCCATTGACCACGTTCATCATGGGCACGGGCATCTGCATGCCGCCCGAGCCGCCGAAGTAGCGATACAGCGGCAAGCCAGCTTCCTCGGCGGCGGCGCGCGCCACTGCCATGGAGACCGCCAGCATGGCGTTGGCGCCCAGGCGGCTCTTGTTGTCGGTGCCGTCCAGATCGATCAGGGTCTTGTCCAGGAAGGCCTGCTCGGAGGCGTCCAGACCGAGCACGGCCTCAGAAATCTCGGTATTGATGTGCTCGACGGCCTTGAGCACGCCCTTGCCCAGGTAGCGGGCCTTGTCGCCGTCGCGCAGTTCGATGGCTTCGCGCGAACCGGTGGAAGCGCCCGAAGGCACGGCGGCACGGCCCATGACGCCGGACTCCAGCAGCACGTCGCATTCCACGGTGGGGTTGCCCCGACTGTCCAGGATTTCGCGACCGACGATGTCAACTATGGCACTCATTGAACTTTCTTCTTTCTTGGGAGCAAAGATTAAAAAAACAGGGACTCAGGTACCTTCGACCAGCAGCATGCGCATCACCGCCGCACCCTGGCGGGCAGCGCGGGCGCTGGCGTACTCTGGCGATGCCTCGAATTGCCGGGCCTGCTCTGTGGAGGGGAACTTCAAAATGACCAGCCGCTCGGGCTGCCAGTCGCCTTCGATCACCTCGATGGCGCCGCCGCGCACACAAACCTCGGCGCCATAGGCCTGCATGGCCAGCGTCGAGAGCTTCTTGTATTGCTCGTACTGGGTGGGGTCGGTGACGACCACGTTGGCGATGATGTAGGCACTGGGCATGGTGTTCAGGCGGTGAAATTGTTTTCCAAAAAGCCGTTTTGCTTGGTGGCGCGATCGAGTACGACCAGGGTTTCGAGCAGGGCCTTCATATGCTGCAGTGGCACGGCATTCGGTCCGTCCGACCAGGCCTCCTGAGGCCGTGGATGGGTTTCCATGAACAGCCCCGCCACACCGGCGGCCACGCCAGCGCGGGCCAGCACAGGCACCATCTCGCGGGCGCCACCGCTGACCTGCCCAAGACCGCCAGGCTTTTGCACCGAGTGGGTGACGTCGAACACCACCGGTGCCCCCGTGTTGCGCATTTCGGCCAGGCTCGTCATGTCGGCCACCAGATTGTTATAGCCAAAGCTGACCCCGCGCTCGCAGGCCAGGAAACGGTCTTCGCTCAGCCCGGCCTCCCGTGCTGCGCCTCTAGCCTTGTCGATCACGTTCTTCATGTCCCAGGGCGCGAGAAATTGCCCCTTCTTGATGTTTACCGGCTTGCCCGACTGCGCCACCGCGCGTATGAAGTCGGTTTGCCGGCACAAAAAGGCGGGCGTCTGCAGCACATCGACCACGCTGGCGACGGTGGCGACCTGTGACTCGTCGTGCACGTCGGTGAGCACCGGTAGCTTGAGCTGGCGACGCACTTCGTCCAGGATCTTCAGGCCGGCATCGATGCCCACGCCGCGCTGGCTGGCACCCGATGAGCGATTGGCTTTGTCGAAGGAGCCCTTGTAGATCAAAGGGATGCCCAGCGGCTCGCAGATGTCCTTGAGCTGGCCGGCGACGTCGATCGACATCTCCAGGCCTTCGATGGAGCAGGTACCGGCGATCAGAAAGAAAGGCCGGTCCAGCCCGGCCTCGAAGCCACAGAGCTTCATGCGCAGACCTTCATGCGCTGCGCTGCCATCATGCCGCCACCTTCAAAGACTTACCCGAACCGTGGTGGTCCAAGGCCGCCTTGATAAAAGAGTTGAACAGCGGATGACCATCCCAGGGGGTAGATTTGAATTCCGGGTGGAACTGCACCCCCATGTACCAGGGGTGTGCTGTCTGCGGCAGTTCGACGATTTCGGTCAGATGCTCGCGCTGTGTCAGGGCTGAAATCACCAGCCCGTTGGCACGCAGGCGCTCAAGGTAGTTCACATTGGCTTCATATCGGTGGCGGTGCCGCTCGGTCACCACATCGCCGTAGATCTGGTGGGCCAGGGTGCCGGCGCTCACGTCCGAGCTTTGCGCGCCCAACCGCATGGTTCCGCCCAGGTCGGATTTTTCAGTGCGCGTCTTGATGGTGCCGTCAGCATCCTTCCACTCGGCGATCAGTGCGATCACCGGATGCGGGCTGTCGGGCTCGAACTCGGTGGAGTTGGCCCCGGCCAGACCGGCTACATGACGCGCAAATTCGATGGTTGCCACTTGCATGCCCAGGCAGATGCCCAGGTAGGGCACTTTATTTTCGCGGGCAAAGCGGGCCGCACAGATCTTTCCTTCAATGCCCCTTTTGCCAAAGCCGCCGGGCACCAAGATCGCATCGAAGCGGGCCAACTGCGAGACGTTATCGGTCGTCAGGGTCTCGGAGTCCACGTATTCGATATTGACCCGGGCATGGTTCTTCATGCCGGCGTGGCGGATCGCTTCATTGAGCGATTTGTAGCTGTCCGACAGGTCCACATACTTGCCGACCATGGCGATCCTTATCTCGGCCGTCGGATGCTCAACTGCATGCACCAGGTCGTCCCAGCGGCTGAGGTTGGCCGGCGGGGTGTTCAGGCGCAGCTTGTCGCAAATCAGGCCGTCCAGACCTTGCTCATGCAGCATGCGCGGCACCTTGTAAATGGTGTCGACATCCCACATCGAGATCACGCCCCACTCCGGCACATTGGAAAACAGCGAGATCTTGGCCCGCTCTTCGTCAGGGATGGGCCGGTCGGCGCGGCACAGCAGTACGTCGGCCTGTATGCCGATTTCGCGCAATTTTTGCGCGGTGTGCTGGGTTGGCTTGGTTTTGAGTTCTCCGGCAGCCGCGATCCAGGGCACATAGCTCAGGTGAACGAAGGCCGTGTTGTTGGGCCCCATCTTCAAGCTCATCTGGCGCACCGCCTCAAGGAAAGGCAGCGATTCGATGTCGCCCACGGTACCGCCAATCTCGACGATAGCCACGTCGACTGCGTCGCCAGTGCCTATGCCGGCGCCGCGTTTGACGTATTCCTGTATCTCATTGGTGATGTGTGGGATCACCTGCACCGTCTTGCCCAGATAGTCGCCGCGGCGCTCTTTTTCAAGCACGCTCTTGTAGATCTGGCCCGTGGTGAAGTTATTGCTGCGACGCATGCGCGTCGTGATGAAGCGTTCGTAATGGCCCAAATCCAGGTCGGTCTCGGCGCCATCCTCGGTCACAAACACTTCGCCGTGCTGGAAGGGCGACATGGTGCCCGGATCGACGTTGATGTAGGGATCGAGCTTGATCAGAGTGACTTTGAGGCCTCGCGATTCCAAAATCGCAGCAAGGGAGGCTGAGGCGATTCCCTTGCCCAGGGAGGACACCACACCGCCGGTGACGAAGACAAATTTGGTCATGTCAGGAAGGAACCGCGAGTTCCTTGAGGTGGTAAACGCGGATTATAGGCGTGCCTCTGCGGCTGCAAACCATTGCAAACTGTCCGGTCGGCGGCTCGGCCGCATCCGTTACAGTCTCGCCATGCAGTCTGTGGACCCATCCCAAACCCTGGCCGGCAAGCACTTGGTGCTTGGCCTGTCGGGCGGCATTGCCTGTTACAAGGCAGCCGAGTTGTGCCGCGCCCTGGTCAAGGCTGGGGCGACGGTGCAGGTGCTGATGACCGATGCGGCTGCGCAGTTCATCACCCCGGTGACGATGCAGGCCCTCAGCGGCCGCCCGGTCTACACCAGCCAGTGGGACGCCCGCGAGGGTAACAACATGGCCCACATCAATCTCTCGCGTCAGGCTGATGCCATTGTGGTGGCGCCTGCCAGCGCCGACTTCATGGCCAAGCTGTTGCACGGCGGCGCCGATGAGCTGCTCAGCCTGATGTGCCTGGCCCGGCCGATCGATAAGGTGCCCCTGATATTGGCGCCGGCCATGAACCGCGAGATGTATGGGCATCCGGCGACGCAGCGCAACCTGGTCCAACTGCGCGCTGACGGCGCCCATGTGCTGGGCGTGGGCGCAGGCGAGCAGGCCTGCGGCGAGGTTGGTGACGGGCGCATGCTCGAGCCCGATGAGCTGCTCGAAGAACTGCAGGCCTTTTTCACCCCCAAGCGCCTGGCCGGGGAGCATGTTTTAGTGACGGCCGGGCCGACTTATGAAGCGATAGACCCGGTGCGCGGTATCACCAACCTGTCCAGCGGCAAGATGGGCTTTGCCATCGCGCAGGCCGCCTGGCGCGCTGGCGCCGAGGTGACTTTGGTAGCGGGGCCGGTGAGTCTGGCCACGCCCCGGGGCGTGCGCCGCATTGATGTTCGCTCGGCCGAGCAGATGTGGCAGGCGGTACAGCCTTGCGCTGAGCAGGCCAGCGTTTTTGTCGCGACGGCTGCCGTGGCCGATTGGCGGCCGGTCAGTGCCGCCGATCAAAAAATCAAGAAGACCGAGGGCGGGGCAGCGCCGGCCTTGAGCTTTACCGAAAACACCGACATCCTGGCTAGCCTGGCCCGCTCTGAGCGGGCGCGCAGCGGGCAGCTTTACTGCGTCGGCTTTGCCGCCGAAAGCCAGGACCTGCTGGCCCATGCCCAGGCCAAGCGTGAGCGCAAGGGGGTGCCGCTCTTGGTCGGCAATATCGGGCCGCAGACCTTTGGCCTGGACGACAACGCGCTGCTGTTGGTCGATGCCCAAGGCACCAAAGAACTGCCGCGCGCGCCCAAGCTGCAATTGGCCTGCCGTCTGATTGAACGCATCGCCCAGGACCTCAGAAAGACAAGCTCATGAAAGTGGATGTCAAGATACTCGATGAACGGCTGCACCAAGCCATGCCGGCCTATGCCACCCCGGGCAGCGCCGGCCTCGATCTGCGGGCTTGTCTGGATGCGCCCCTGACCCTGCAGCCCGGTGCCTGGCAGTTGGTGCCGACCGGCATGGCCATGCATTTGCAAGACCCGGCCTATGCAGCGCTGATCCTGCCGCGCTCAGGGCTGGGGCACAAGCACGGCATCGTGCTGGGCAATCTGGTCGGCCTGATCGACAGCGACTATCAGGGCCAACTCATGGTCAGCGCTTGGAACCGCAGCACCCAGGCCTTCACCATAGAACCCATGGAGCGCATTGCGCAGTTAGTGATCGTGCCGGTGGTGCAGGCCCAGTTCAACCTGGTGGCTGAATTTGCCGCCAGCGAGCGTGGCGAAGGCGGCTACGGCTCGACGGGCAAGCGCTAGGTCGGCAAGCGCAGGGCCTGGATGCGCTTCAGTGCAAGCGCGGCTCGCCCGTCAAAGGCGAGGATTCCAGCTGAAAAAACCCGGTACCCAGGGTACCGGCGCCGACTTCTTCCAAACTCGCAGCACGTACCGATGCGATGCGGACTTGCAAGCGTATGGCCATGCCGGCCAGCGGATGATTGCCGTCGATCACCACATGCTCGGGATAGATGTCGGTGACGGTGTACATCAAGTCCTGAGGCGCCTCGCGGCCTACGCCGGGGGGCAGGGCACTGCCCTCGTAAATCATGCCTTCTTCGAGCTCTGCCGGAAATAGGCTGCGCGCTTCGAGGAACACGCGCTGCTCGTCATAGTCGCCAAAGGCGTGCTCAGGCTCCAGGTGCAGGTCGACCTTGTCGCCCGCTTCTTTGCCCAGCAGGCCCTGTTCGACCGCCGCAAGCAGGTCGCGGCCACCGAGCAGGAATTCGACCGGCTCATCCAATTCATCGAGCACCTCACCCAGGCTGTCTTTCATCACCCAGGTCAGGCCGACCACACAAGACTCGGAAATTTTCATCCGACAATTGTCCCATGGAACCCTCACATGTTTTAAGCCTCCTGGGCGGCCTTAGCCCCACTCAATTCATGCGCCGGCATTGGCAAAAAAAGCCTTTGCTGGTGCGCCAGGCCATTCCCGGCTTCAAGCCTGTGCTCAGCGCCGCGCAACTGTTTGCGCTGGCCAGCCGGGACGAGGTGGAGTCGCGCCTGATCACCCGCAGCCCGGCGCGTCGTGGCCAGGCTGCCTGGAGGCTCCAGCGGGGTCCATTTGCGCGCCGGGCCCTGCCACCGCTGGCCCAGCCTGGCTGGACTTTGTTGGTGCAGGGGGTAGATCTGCATTCAGAGGCTGCTCATGAATTGATGCAGCGCTTTCGCTTCATCCCCGATGCCCGGCTCGACGATCTGATGATTTCATACGCCAGCGAAGGTGGCGGGGTCGGGCCGCATTTCGACAGCTATGACGTGTTTTTGCTCCAAGCCAGCGGGAGCCGGCGCTGGCAGATCAGTGCCCAGACCGACCTGAGCCTGCAAGCCGATGCGCCGCTCAAGATCCTGCGCCGCTTTGCACCGCAGCAGGAATTTGTGCTTCACGCGGGCGACATGCTCTACCTGCCGCCTGGCTATGCGCACGATGGCGTGGCGCAGCCTGGCACCGGCGCAGACGGTAGGCCGCAGGCCTGCATGACTTATTCCATTGGTTTTCGGGCGCCAGCGCAGCACGAATTGGCGGCTGCCTTGCTGACTCGGCTGGCTGAAATGGCGCAGGAGGAAGACGGCGACGCAGCGCCGAAACTCTATCGGGACCCTAGTCAGCCAGCCAGTCTCAACCCGGCGCAGGTGCCGCCGGCTTTGCTGCGCTTTGCCGAGCAGGCGCTGGCGCGGGCTCTGCGCGAGCCGCAGGCTTTGGCGTCTGCCTTGGGGGAATATTTGTCGGAGCCCAAGCCCAATGTGTGGTTTGAGTCCTCTGATCAAGCCGCTGAGGGTCTGCAAAAAGGGCAGGGGGTTCGTCTGCATCAGCGCTCGCGCATGCTCTACGACGCAAAGCGGGTCTTCATCAATGGGGAAGCTTTTGTCGCCCTAGGCGCCGATGCCCGGTTGATGCGCCAGCTGGCCGATGAGCGCCACCTGCCCGCGGCAACCCTGGCCCGTCTTAGCCCTTCTGCGCGTCAGCTGCTCGGTAACTGGTTTGAGGACGGCTGGCTGGTGGCAGATTTGGCGGGCTAATCCAGTGCGTCCGGGGACAGCAACTGTCGCGCACCTAGGTCACTTGCCGGCCATTTTGGGGGCGTCGTGCACCGACTTGGACAAAGCAGCACCCTAGGGCTTATACTAGCAGGCTAGGTTGGGTGAGCTCGAGTTGCTCAGCCTGGCGAACGCTCAGGGCTTCGTGTTCTGGGTTTTCGGCGAAGTGGAAAATATTTTTCTCATTCATCAAGGAATCAAAAAATGAACAAGTCTCTCGTTCTGGCAGCCGTTATCGCCGCCGCCGCCCTGGCTGCTTGCGGCAAAAAAGAGCCGGCACCGGCTCCCGCTCCCGCACCGGCTCCTGCCGCTGCTCCCGCTCCCGCACCTGCAGCCGACGCATCGGCTCCTGCTGCTCCTGCTGCTGCTCCCGCAGCTTCGGACAAGAAGTAATCTTCTGCCTCCGGACGAAAAAGCCGCCTGCGGGCGGCTTTTTCTTTGGCTAGCCCACGGTGATCCAGGGCGTACCGCTCCGCGCATCGGCTACCTCGATCGCCACCGCATCGCCCAGATCAGCGACTAAAGCCGCCCTGGCTAGATCGGGCCGATTGTTTTTCAGACTGAGGTGGGCCGCTATCACCTGGCGCAAGGGGCCGCCTCGCAACTGGCTGGCCAACTCGGCAGCCTGTTCATTGGCCAGGTGGCCGAGGTCACCGCCCACCCGATGCTTTAGGAAGGCAGGGTAGGCTGATTCGGCCAGCAATTGCCGGTCGTGGTTACATTCGAGCAGCAGGGTGTGGCAATCACTGAGTTGCTCGCGCACCGCCGGCGGAACATGTCCCAGGTCGGTGAGCACCCCCAGCGCATGCGCACCATCAGTGCAGTGCAGTTGTAGCGGCTCCCGCGCGTCGTGGGGAACGGCAAAGGCCCGCAGCTCTAGATCGCCCCAGTCAATTGTTTGGTCGTGGCCGGTCAGGCGCAGCAAACCCTGGTAATCCAAGGCGCCGCTGGCCCGCCAAGTGCCTTCGCTCATCCAGACTGGGATGCGGTACTCGCAAGCGGTGCGGTGCGCGCAGCCGACGTGATCGCTGTGTTCATGGGTGATGAACAGACCGTCGATCTGCGCCATCTCGAGCCCAGCCATAGCCAGGCGCTGCTTCAAGATGCGCGGGCCCAGCCCGCAATCGATCAACAGGCGCCTGTTACCGGCCTCAACCAGGGTGGCGTTGCCGGTACTGCCGCTGCCCAGGCTGCGCAGTCTGAGCACGGATCGCTTATTTCAGGTCTTCGGCGATCAGTTGCAAAATGCGCTTGGCGTTGGCCGAGGTGTCCGGTGCGCCTTCGGCATTGAGCACCGCGACTGTGCTGGTTTGGCCTTCGCCGCGTACCGAGATGCGCAGTTTCAAAGGTGCGGCGGTGGGCGTGCTGCTGAACATACGTCCGAAGAATCCCGGATCCTTCTTGTCGGCGGTGGGCTCCACATAGCGCACGAAATACAGACCTTGGGCCCGATCACGGTCTTCCACCGTAAAGCTGGTCCTGTCGAGCGACAGGCCGACGCGGCGCCAAGCTCGGTCAAAACCCTCATTGATTTTCAGGGTCGGCTGGCTGCCGGCCGCGACCTGGGCCACTGGCTGCTGGGTGACGGTAGCCACTGAGCGGGCTCGCTCGCCGGGCACGCCGAGCTTGATCATCAGGCGGCGCAGGAACTCTGTTTCGAGCTCCGGGTCGGCTGGCCGTGGCTGCCAAATGGTGCTGCCGGTGCTGGCATTGGGCATGGTTTCAACCATGCCGCGGTGGCTGATATAGATTTCGGTGCCATCGCTGCTGCGCTCAAGCCGGGTGCGGAATTTGTCGCGTTCGCCGGTGGAGTACATGCCGTCGACCACCTTGCCGATGGTGCGGCGGATGATGTCTTGCGGCAGCTTGGCGCGGTTTTCGGCGAAATCTGTCTCGATGATGCCGGTGTTGGCCTGCTCGATGGTCAGCAGGAAGCCGTTTTCCTGCCAAAACTCACGCACCGGGTCCCACAAAGCCTCAGGCGGACGTTTGACCACCAGCCAACGCTGATTGCCCACGCGCTCAATGCGCACGTCGTCAAGTTGGTTCGGGGCCGTGCTGGCGGCGACAGCAGAAGCGCCAGTGGCCTGGCCTGCCTGATAGCCGCTGGCCGTGACGGTTCCGCCGGGCACCGTGTAACGGGCATCGCGGCTGAGCTGGGTCAGGTCCGGTGGCACGTCGAGCGATGGCGACTTGCTTTGGCCAGCAGACTTGTAGTCAACGCGGTCGCCTTTGATGAGGTCGCCCACGCTAGAGCAAGCGCTCAGCGCGAGCAGTAGTGCCAAGGCCAGGAGAGATTTGCCGCTGGGTACGCTGCTGGTGCGCAATGGGAGGGTCACTTGAAGTCCTTGCAATTCGGGGGCGGGTTCAGAGGGTCAGAGCAGGCCGCTGGCGCGCAGCGCGCCTTCGACCACCGGCTGTTGGGCCGGGTCCAGATCGGTCATTGGCAAGCGCATCGTGGGGCCGCACAGTTGCAGGCGGGCCATGGCCCACTTAAGGGGAATCGGATTGGCCTCAACGAACAAATGCTTGTGCAGGGGCAGCAGCTCCAGCTGAATTTGCATCGCACGTCGGGCGTCGCCTGCCAGTGCTGCCATGCACAGCTCGTGCATCTGGCGCGGTGCCAGATTGGCGGTGACGCTGACATTGCCCTGGCCGCCGCAGAGCATCAGCGCCACCGCGGTGGCGTCGTCACCGGAGTAGACCGCGAAGTCGGCCGGCTTGTCCTTAATGAGCCACTGCGCGCGCTCGATGTTGCCGGTCGCTTCCTTGATGCCGACGATGCCAGGCACCTGAGCGAGCCGCATGACTGTCGCATGGGCCATGTCGGCCACAGTGCGGCCGGGCACGTTGTAGAGCACCATGGGCAGATCGACCGCCTCGGCGATGCCCTTGAAGTGCCGGTACTGTCCCTCTTGGGTCGGCTTGTTGTAATAGGGCACCACCTGCAATTGGCAGTTGGCGCCGACTTTTTTGGCAAACTGTGCGAGCTCAATGGCCTCGGAGGTGGAGTTGGCGCCGCAGCCGGCCATGATGGGCACCCGTCGGGCATGCTTGGCGGCCTGCTCTACCGAGACGCGGATGATCTCGCAGTGCTCCTCCACATTGACTGTTGGCGACTCGCCGGTGGTCCCGACAACGCCGATGCAATCGGTGCCTTGTTCGCTGTGCCAGTCCACCAGCTTGCGCAAGGTGGGATAGTCGACGCTGCCGTCTTCGTGAAAGGGCGTGGCCAGTGCAACGATGCTGCCGGTGATCATGGACATGGGAGGAAGGGCCTCAAGAGATAGCCGGACCAGGTGCCGGCGGTCGCAAACTGACTGCCCATTCTACCCAGAGCGGACCCAGTCCATGCACTCGGTCGAACCTGATCTTCCCGCTGGGCTGGCCAGCAAGCTTGCGCGAGTGGTGCGTGGCTACAATCTTTAATTTCAACGCTTGGCCGGCCCCGTGCGATGGTGTCTGCCGGCCCGCCCGATGGGCGCCATCTGCCGCCACCCGTGACCTTGCACCTGACTTTTTTTGAGGGCGATGCGCCTGGCATCAACGCCCTGAGCGACTTTCGCATCCAGCAATTGCTGCCGCGCTTGCAGGCCATCCATGAGCGCATCACCGGCATCCACGCGCGCTTCGTGCATCTGGTGGCTTCGGCAGATGTGCTCAAAACGGCCGAGCAGGCGCAACTGGCTCAACTCCTGACCTATGGCGAGCCTTGCCCGCCACTGCCTGAAGCCGCCGCCGCCCTGTTCGTGGTTACCCCTCGCCTGGGCACGGTCTCGCCCTGGGCGTCCAAGGCCACCGACATCGCCCACAACTGCGGGCTGGCGATCCGGCGGGTCGAGCGCATCACCGAATACCGAGTGAGCTTCAAAAATGGCTTGCTGAGCAAACCCAGCCTGAGCGCCGAGCAGCGCGAGCAGGTGGCGGTCTTGCTGCACGACCGCATGACCGAGAGTGTGCTCAGTGCGCGCGAGCAAGCGCAAGCCCTGTTCACTGAGCTGCAAGGTCAGCCCATGCAGGAGGTCGATGTGCGAGGTGGCGGCAAAGTCGCTTTGCAGGCTGCCAACCGGCAGTTCGGCCTGGCCCTGGCCGATGACGAGATCGACTACCTGGTCGACGCATTTACCGCCCTGGGGCGCAACCCTACTGACGTCGAGCTGATGATGTTCGCGCAGGCCAATAGCGAGCACTGCCGTCACAAGATTTTCAATGCCGACTTCCTGATCGACGGCCTCAAGCAGGACAAAAGCCTGTTTGGCATGATCCGCAATACTGAGCAGCTCAACCCGCAGCACACGGTGGTGGCGTATGCCGACAACGCCTCCATCATGCAAGGGCGGGTGCAGCAGCGATTTGCGGCGGTCAATGCGCAAGGTCTGCCGGTGTATCAAGCGCAAGAGCAACTGACCCATGTGCTGATGAAGGTGGAGACGCACAACCACCCCACGGCCATTTCTCCTTTCCCGGGTGCGTCGACCGGCGCCGGCGGCGAGATCCGCGACGAGGGCGCCACCGGCCGCGGCTCCAAGCCCAAGGCGGGCCTGACCGGTTTTACCGTCTCGCGACTGTTTGACCCAGGCTTCGGCAAGCCCGAGCACATGGCCAGCGCCTTGCAAATCAT
>CANHGF010000018.1 GCA_947460065.1 Comamonadaceae bacterium | reverse complement strand
TTGGACAGAAATGGGACATAGCCTCATTCTGTGGTCGGCTCCGCCGTTTATTTGTGAGCAGTCACTCCCCCGCCACCCAACTCCCCGTCTTGCCGCCATGCTTTTGCAGCACCTTCACATCGGTCATGACCATGCCGCGGTCGATGGCCTTGCACATGTCGTAGATGGTGAGCAGGGCGACTTGCACCGCGGTCAGGGCTTCCATTTCGACGCCGGTGGGGCCCACGGTTTCTACCGTGGCCTGGCAGTTCACAGCGCTGGCGGCTGCGTCGGTCTGGAATTCGACCGCCACCCGGGTCAGGGCCAGCGGGTGGCACAGGGGGATGAGTTCGCTGGTTTTCTTGGCGGCCATGATGCCGGCGATGCGGGCCACGCCCAGCACATCGCCTTTGCGGGCGGTGCCTTGCTCGATCACCGCAAGTGTGGCGGCCTGCATGCGGATGCGGCCTGCGGCTACCGCCACCCGGTGGGTGGACGCCTTGGCCGCCACGTCGACCATATGGGCTTGGCCTTGTGCGTCAAAATGGGTGAGGCCGCTGGAGGAGCTCATCGAAACGATTCCTTTACAAAGACCTGCGATCATAAGATGGCGCTGCCGCAAGCCTAACCCCCAGCACAGACGTGAAACACCCTCAACCCAATTCCAAGCCCCGCTGGCGCGCCGCCCTGGCCGCCTTGCTGATGGCCTTGCACAGCACGCTGGCCCCGGCCCAGCCGGGCGGCGTGCCGCAGGCTCTGCCGGCGCTGGGCGATGGGGTGGATCTGTCGATCGCCAGCGAAAGGCGTCTGGGCGACCGCATCGCCCGCAGCATTTACCGTGATCCGGATTGGATTGACGACGCGGTGCTGGGCGACTATTTGCAAGAGGTTTGGCAGCCGCTGGTGAAAGCGGCGCGTTTGCGCGGCGATCTGAGTGCTGAATTGCAGGAGCGTTTTGCTTGGGAGCTTTTTCTGGTGCGCGACCGCAGCGTCAATGCGTTTGCGCTGCCCGGCGGTTACCTGGGCGTGCACACCGGGCTGATTGCGGCGGTAGGCACGTCCGATGAGTTGGCGGCGGTCATGGGCCACGAGCTCAGCCATGTGACGCAGCGCCACATCGCCCGCATGCTGACCCAGCAGCAGAACCAGACGCCCTGGTTGGTCGCCGCCATGATTTTGGGCGTGCTGGCCGCCGGCCGCAGCACCAACGCGGCCAATGCGGCCTTGGTGGGCGGGCAGGCGGTGGCCATGCAGGGTCAGCTCAATTTTTCACGCGACATGGAGCGCGAGGCCGACCGGGTGGGTTTTGGCCTGATGACCGAAGCTGGTTTCAGCGCTGAGGGCGCCAGCGCCATGTTTGAGAAGCTGCAGCAGGCCAACCGCTTCAACGACAACGGCTCCTTTCCCTATTTGCGCTCGCACCCGCTGACCACCGAGCGCATTGCCGATGCCCGCACCCGCACCCAAGCCCAGTCAGCCCCGGCCGCACGCCCCGGCAACTTGCCCAGCGCGGCCTGGCACGCGATGATGGCCGGTCGCGCGCGGGTGCTCAGCGAGGCCGGGCCGGACGCCATGGTGGCGCAGTTGCAGCAAGCGCGCCGGCTCGCAGCTTCTGCGAGCCGGGAGCAAAGCCTGTCGGTGTTCTATGCCGCAGCCCTGGCCGCCGCGCGCTTGCGCGAGGCCGCCGACGCCCGGGAGCTGGTGGCCAAGGTAATGAGCCTGGCCGGTGGCGGGCCTCAGGTGGGGCAGGCCGCCCGGCTGCTGGCCATCGATGTGGAAACCCTGTTGGGCGATGCGAGTCGCAGCGCTGCGCTGGTGAGCTGGAGCGCGACCCCCTCGCGTGCCGAGCTGCTGATACAGGGCCGAGCCCTGCTGCTGGCCGGGCGCGCCGCCGAGGTCAGCGAGCGCCTGCAAAGCTGGGTCAGCCTGTACCCGCGCGATGCCACCGCCTGGGCCTTGCTGGCTCAGGCGCGCCAGCAGCAGGGTCAGCTGCTGCAGTCTGTGCGCGCCGATGCCGAGGGCCGGGCGGTGCAGTTCGACTACCAGGGTGCTGTCGACCGGCTCAAGGCGGCGCAAGACCTGCTTCGGCAAAGCACAACCGGGCTTGCAGGTACCAATCTGCATATCGAGGCCTCGATCATCGACACCCGGGCCCGCCAGTTTCAAGCGCAGCTGCGCGAGCAGGCTTTGCAGGACCGCAGCAACCGCTGAGCCGCGCACGGCGCTTGTCCGTGAGGATGGGAGCGCCGCCTCGGCGCGATGCGGCCTTCAAACAAGCCCTGCGCTTGAACCAAGGCAGCATCGCTGCGAGGGCGCAGCTCCCACAGGCTTCGTCCCAGGCCTGCTCACAGGGTGAGGGAAGCTTCGTTCCAGGCCCGCTCAGAGGGAGTGGGAAGGTTCATCTCATGCCTGCTCAGAAGGTGTGGGAAGATTCATCTCAGGCCTGCTCAGAAGGTGTGGGAAGACTCATCCCAGGCCCGCTCACATGGTGAGGGAAGGTTCATCCCAGGCCTGCTCAGTGGGTGTGGGAGCGCCGCCCCGGCGCGATGGGACGCGGCTGCGGACCCTGCCCTCAAGCCGCCTGCCGTGCCGGCGAGCGCGCAGCGGCGCGAAACGCTTGCAGGCGCTCTTGCCACTGGGTCTGCGCCGCCGTCAGATGCCGGGCCTTCACATGGCCAAAGCCCTTGATCTGCTCGGCGATGCGCGCCAGCTCAATGGCCGCCGGCAGGCTGGCCGGGCTTAGGCCCACCATGATTTCTTCCAGGCTGTCGAGGTATTGGCCGATCAGGGCGCGCTCGCTGCGGCGTTCTTCGGTGTAGCCGAACACGTCGAAAGCGCTGCCGCGCAGGCCCTTGAGCCGCGCCAGCACCGCAAAGGCGCTTCGCACCCAGGGGCCGAAGCGGGCCTTGACCAGGTGGCCCTGCGCGTTGCGGCGTGAGAGCAGCGGCGGCGCCAGGTGATGAACCACTTTGTAATCGCCCTCGAACAAGCTCTCGATCTTCTGCCCAAAGGCGGCGTCGGTGTGCAAGCGTGCTACCTCGTATTCGTCTTTGTAGGCCATGAGCTTGAACAGATTGCGCGCCACGGTTTCGGCCAAATCGGTACGCCCGCCTGCGGCCTGCTCGGCTTGGCGCACCCGCTCGACCATGGCGCTGTAGCGATGGGCGTAGGCGCTGTCTTGGTAGGCGCTGAGGAATTCAAAGCGCCTCTGCACCAGATCTTCGAGGCTTTGACGTCGCGCCGGCATGCTGATGACCTGGCCTTGGGCATAAAGGCGCTGCACCGCCGCACCATCGTGGGCAGCGCGCCTTCCCCAGGAAAAAGCCGCCTTGTTTTGGTCGATGGCCACCGCGTTGAGCTCGATGGCGCGCATCAGCGAGGCCAGCTCCAGCGGGATCCAGCCCTTTTGCCAGGCAAAGCCCAGCAGCATGGGGTTGGCATACAGGCTGTCTCCCATCAACTTGAGCGCTGCGGTATCCACATCGAAAGCGGCCACTGCCGCTTCGCCCACCGCATCGGCGAGCTGCGCCTGGCAGGCGCTGCCCGGGCTGCTCCAGTTGCCGTCCTTGACAAAGCCGGCGGTCGGCGCGGTATGGCCGTTGAGCGCGACCTTGCTGCGGCCTGCGCGCAGGCGCATCAAGGTTTCTTTGTGCGCGCCCACGATGGGGTCGCAAGCCAGCACCAGGTCGGCGGCGGCGGTCGCCACGCGGGTGGTGTGCAGGTCCTCAGGGCGCTGGGCAATGAGCACATGGCTCCAGGTGCTGCCGCCTTTTTGCGCCAGGCCGGCCGCATCTTGCGTGAACACGCCCTTGCCCTCCAGGTGGGCCGCCATGCCCAGCAGCTGGCCGATGGTGATCACCCCGGTGCCGCCGACGCCGGCCACCACCAGACCCCAGACCGGATCGGCGCGGCCATCAAGGGTGGGGCGCTGCGGTTCGGGCAGGGTACCGAAGCGGGCTTCGTCATAGGGGTTGGGCAGACCGGAGCCACCTTTTTTGCGGCGCAGCTGCCCGCCTTCGACGGTGACAAAGCTGGGGCAAAAGCCCTTGAGGCAGCTCATGTCCTTGTTGCAGCTGCTCTGGTTGATCTGGCGCTTGCGGCCGAACTCGGTCTCCAGGGGCTCGACAGACAGGCAGTTGGACTGCACGCTGCAGTCGCCGCAGCCCTCGCACACCAGCTCGTTGATGATGACGCGCCGGTCGGGGTCGACCATGCTGCCGCGCTTGCGACGGCGACGTTTTTCGGTGGCGCAGGTCTGGTCGTAGACGATGACGCTGCAGCCGCGCACCTCGCGCAGCTGGCGCTGCACCCGGTCGAGCTCGTCGCGGTGCTCAACGGCCACGCCCGGTGCCAGGTTCACGCCCTGGTATTTCTGGGGCTCGTCGGTGACCACCACCACCTGGCTGGCCCCCTCGGCCAGCACCGACTGCACGATCTGCGGCACGCTGTGGCCTTCGGGCCGCTCGCCCACCGGCTGGCCGCCAGTCATGGCCACCGCGTCGTTGTAGAGGATCTTGTAGGTGATGTTCACGCCGGCGGCAATGCTCTGGCGGATGGCCAGCAGGCCGCTGTGAAAGTAGGTGCCGTCGCCGATGTTGGCAAACACATGCTGCTCGTTGACGAAGGGCGCCTGGCCCACCCAGGGCACGCCTTCGCCGCCCATTTGGGTAAAGCCGGCGGTGGCACGGTCCATCCACAGCGCCATGAAGTGGCAGCCTATGCCGGCCATGGCGCGCGAGCCCTCGGGCACCCGGGTCGAGGTGTTGTGCGGGCAGCCCGAGCAAAACCAGGGCGTGCGCTCGGCCGATGCGCCCAGGTTGAGCATCTGCATCGAGCGCTCCTTGGCCTCGAGCAGCGCCAGGTGGGCGTCGATGCGCGCCGTGGTGTCGGCGTCGAGGCCGACTTTTTTAAGCCGGCGGGCAATCGCGCGCGCGACGATGGCCGGGTTCAGGTCGGCGTTGGCGCGCAGCAGGGTGTGGGCGCTCGGGTTGGGCTGTGACCACTCGCCGCCACTGTGGTCAGCGCCGGCCTCGTCAAACTTGCCCAGCACATCGGGGCGCACGTCGTCGCGCCAGTTGTAGAGCTCTTCCTTGAGCTGGTATTCGATGAACTGGCGCTTTTCCTCGACCACCAGAATTTCGCGCAGGCCGGTGGCAAATTCACGGGTGGTCTGGGCCTCCAGCGGCCAGACCACACCCACCTTGTGCACCCGCAGACCCAGGCGGCGGCAGGTGGCGTCGTCCAGGCCCAGGTCGACCAGGGCCTGCCGGGTGTCGTTGTAGGCCTTGCCGCTGGCGATGATGCCAAAGCGGTCGTCGCGGCCGCCATGGGCGCCCTCGATCACCGTGCGGTTGAGCCGGTTGGCGCGGATATAGGCCAGCGCCGCATACCACTTGTGCTCGAACAGTCGCGCCTCCTGTTCCAGTGCGGTATCGGGCCAGCGGATGTGCACGCCGCCGGGCGGCATGGCGAACTCGGGCAGCACGATCTGCACCCGGTCAGCGTCGACCTGCACGCTGGCCGAGGACTCGACGATTTCCTGGATGGTCTTCATGCCTGACCACACGCCGGCATATCGGCTCAGGGCAATGGCATGCAGCCCGAAGTCGAGGATTTCCTGCACACTGGCCGGGAAGAACACCGGCAGACCACAGGCCTTGAAAATATGGTCGCTCTGATGGGCCGCGGTGGAACTCTTGGCCACATGGTCGTCGCCGGCCACCGCCAGCACCCCGCCCCAGGGCGTGGTGCCCGCCATATTGGCATGTTTGAACACATCGGAGCAGCGGTCCACGCCGGGGCCCTTGCCGTACCAGATGCCAAACACGCCGTCGAATTTGTTGCTGCCCGGCGGCGCAAAACCCAGTTGCTGGGTGCCCCACAAGGCGGTGGCAGCCAGCTCTTCATTGACGCCGGGCTGGAAATGGATGTGCTGGGTCTGCAGATGATCCTTGGCTTTCCACAGCGCCTGGTCATAGCCGCCCAGGGGCGAACCCCGGTAGCCGCTGATGAAGCCGGCGGTGTTCTTGCCTTGCTGCTGGTCGCGCTGGCGCTGCAGCATGGGCAGGCGCACCAGGGCCTGCACGCCGCTCATAAAAGCAAGCCCTCGGTCGAGGGCGTACTTGTCGTCGAGGGTCACCGTATCGAGCGCGCGCAGGATGTGCTCGGGCACAGGGGCATTCATGGATCTGTCTCCTGAAAAGGTTCAGCCCATCTTGTGGATGGGCCCGATGAAAAGCCGGGCCTGGGTAAGGCTTGGGTTCGAGCAAAGAGTTTATGCCAGGGGGCCACTGAACGTGGCTGGAGTGTGACTACAAGGCTGCGCAGTTGCGAAGGCCGCAAAATTAATTGGGGTCAGACACCGATTTTCGGCCCGGCGGCTGGTTGAGGCTTTGCGAACCGCTAAAATCCCAGCTCTACTGAAGTCGGAGCCCCATCATGAGCCATCCAGAACACCCATCGCACGCAGCCGATCAAGGTCACCAGGAAGACCCCCTGAGGGCCATCTTGCCGCTGATTCCCATCGTGCTGCCCGTGGTCGGTGGGGTGCTGATTTTCCTGCTGGCCTTCATCGCAGTGGCCATGGCCTGACGGCCTGAGGTTTGGCGGCCAACGCGGCCGTCATCGCCCCTCAAGAATCCGCCGCTGGCGGATTTTTTTTGCGCCCCTCAATTTGTCTCCTATGAGCCTTCCCTTGCTCCACGTCCAGGGCTTGCGCTTTGCCTTTGCGCAGGCCCAGCGGCCGCTGTTTGACGGCTTGAGCTTTACCCTGCCTGCCGGGGTGAGCTGGCTGGGTGGTGACGAGGGGCGCGGCAAGACCACGCTGCTGCGCCTTTTGGCCGGTCGGCTCAGCCCACAGGCCGGCAGCATTGCCACCGACCGGCCCTTGCAGGCCGAGGAGCTGGCCCAGCAGGTGGCTTGGCACGAGGCCAGCGATCCGGCTTTTGACCAGACCGTGGTGCAGGACATCTTGGAGCAGCTGGTGCCGGCAGGCTCGCACAACCGCCTGCCTGAGCTGATGGCCGGCCTGTCGCTGGAGCCGCATCTGGCCAAGCCTCTGTACCAGCTCTCGACCGGCAGCCGGCGCAAGGTTTTCATTGCGGCGACTTTGGCGCAGCCCGGCCGGCTGGCCCTGCTGGACCAACCCTTTACCGCCCTGGATGCACCCTCGATCACCTTTTTGCTGACGCATTTCAGGGCCCTGGCCGCCGCAGGGCAGCAGGCGCTGCTGGTGGCCGATTACCTGCCGCCCGAGGGCGTGCCGCTGGCTGCGACCATCGACCTGGACCGACAGGCCTGATCGCCCTTGAGGGAGGTCGCAAATGGCGCAAGAGCTTCCCAGCCGTGGTAGGCTGCGCGCTCTTTGTCACTACTTTGTGAACCAGCCATGCGCCTATTCATCACCCTGATCGCCGCAGCTCTGCTGTCACTGCAAGTCCACGCCGCTGAGCCCACCTGCAGCTCGGCAGCGACCGAAAAGAAGCTGGCCGGTGCCGCTAAGAATTCCTTCATGAAGAAATGTGAGGCCGACGCCCAAGCCAAGTGCGAGGCGGCAGCGGCCGAGAAGAAGCTGGCGGGCGCAGCCAAGAACAGCAATGTGAAGAAGTGCGTGGGCGAGGCAGTCGGCGGCTGAGCAAGGCACCCCCACGGCCTGAGCACACAGGTGGGAGGGCCGCCCCGGTCCGATCGGGCGCTTGATTGAGCGCTGCGACCGATCGAGCGCCGCATCGCTGCGAGGGCGCAGCTCCCACACCGCTCTAGTGAGTCCCTGCTCCCACGCCCCACTCGCCGGCCGTTCATGTGGGAGGGCCGCCCCGGCCCGATCGGGTGCTTGATTGAGCGCTGCGACCGATCGAGCGCCGCATCGCTGCGAGGGCGCAGCTCCCACACCGCTCTAGTTAGTCCCTGCTCCCACGCCCCACTCGCCGGCCGTTCATGTGGGAGGGCCGCCCCGGCCCGATAGGGTGGCTGATTGAGCGCTGCGACCGATCGAGCGCCGCATCGCTGCGAGGGCGCAGCTCCCACACCGCAAACGCATCGCCAAAGCGGGCGGGGCTGCCTCCAAGGTGCTCGAAGCCCAGCCCAAGAGCCGGCCAGCAGGGAGCACGGCACAATCTGCCCATGACTGAAAACACCACCCTGTCCCGCCCGCGCCGCATCGAGCGCCTGGTCACCGGCCAGCGCACCTCCGACGGTGCCGGCGTCAAACTCACCCGCGTGCTCAGCAACGACCTGCACCAGCGGCTCGACCCGTTTTTGATGCTCGACGCTTTCGGCAGCGACCAGGCCGACGACTACATTGCCGGCTTTCCCGACCATCCCCACCGCGGCTTTGAGACCGTCACCTATATGATCGCCGGGCGTATGCGCCACCGCGACAGCGCCGGCAACGAAGGCCTGCTCGAAAACGGTGGCGTGCAGTGGATGACCGCCGGCCGGGGCGTGATCCATTCCGAGTTGCCCGAGCAGGAGGAAGGCCTGATGGAGGGCTTTCAGCTCTGGCTCAACCTGCCGTCCACCCGCAAGATGCAGGCGCCTTGGTACCGCGACTTCAAGGCGCCCGAGCTGCCGCGCTACCGCAGCGCCCAGGGCGCCGAGGTGACGGTGATCGCCGGCCAAAGCCAAGGCACCGCCGGTGCGGTGCAGCGCGAAGGCACCGAGCCGCTTTACCTGGACATCCACCTGCCTGCTGGCGCCCAGTTCGAGCACCTGCTGCCCGAATCGCACAACGCTTTTATTTATGTGTACCGCGGTCAGGTGCACCTGGACGGGCAGGCGGTGCCAATCCAGAAAATGGCCATCCTGGCCAATGAGCCGGGCTGCGACGGCGTGCGGCTGCAGGCCGGGCCAGACAGCCGGCTGCTGCTGTTGGCGGGCCGGCCTTTGAGGGAGCCCATCGTGCAGTACGGCCCTTTTGTGATGAACACCAAGCAGGAAATCTATCAGGCGGTGACCGACTACCAGTCGGGGCAGCTGACGCGCTGAGACACAGATCCGATGCTGGCCCAAAGCCTTGCCGGCCTGCGCGTTCTGGACTTCACCCAGGTCGCCGCCGGGCCGTCTTGCGCCATGATGCTGGGCGATCTGGGCGCCGAGGTCATCAAGATCGAATCGCCCGAAGGTGACCTCAGCCGCAAGATCGAAGCCATCTCGGTCACCGAGAGCATCACCTTCATCGCGCTCAACCGCAACAAACGCAGCGTGGTGCTCGACCTCAAGCAGGCCCAGGGCCGCGCCCATGCGCTGGCATTGGCACTGCGCGCCGACGTGCTGGTACACAGCTTTCGGCCTGGGGTGATGCAGCGCTTGGGTCTGGACGCCCAGACCCTGCAAGAGCTCAACCCGACCCTGGTGTATTGTGCGATTTCGGCCTATGGGCAGGAGGGCCCCAACCGCGATCTGCCAGGCGTCGACGGCATCTTGCAGGCGGTCACCGGCCTGATGGGCGTGACCGGCACGCCCGAATCCGGGCCCTGCAAGGTCCAGACGCCGGTGATCGACATGGCCACCGGCTACCAGGCCACCATCGGCATTTTGGCGGCGCTGCAGGAGCGCACCCGCAGCGGCCGGGGCCAGGTCCTGGACATTCAGATGTACGGCGCATCGCTGGCGATGCAGCAGATGGCCATGACCTCCTATCTGGCCACCCAGCAATCGCCCGGCCCCTGTGGCAGCGCAGCGCCCTACGCCGCGCCCAACGAAGCCCTGCGCTGTGCCGACGGCTGGATCATGGTGGCCGCCTACCATCCGCAGCGCTGGCAGGCTCTGTGCGAGGTCATCGGCGCGCCTGAATTGTTGAGCCATAGCCGCTTTGCCGACAACGCCGAGCGGGTGCGCCATCGTGGCGAGCTGATCGCCGAGCTGGAGGCACGGCTGGTGCACCACACCCGCGCGCACTGGCTTGAAGCCATGATGCGGGCCGACATCATCTGCGGCCCCATCCTGGACTATGCCGAGGTGCTGTCTTCAGACCAGACCGCGTTTCACGGCCTGCTCGAAGAGGTGCAGCACCCGGTGGCCGGCACCGTCAGGCTGCCGCGCTCCATGCTGGCGGCCCGCGGCGAGCGCCCGCTGATGCGCCGCCCGCCGCCGACCCTGGGCCAACACACCGCCGAGGTGTTGGCCGAACTACAACAAGACGTCCCCGCCTCTAAGGCTGCGCCGGCCGCACCACGCTAACGTGGCCGACCAGGGCCACCGGCGGCTCGCCGGCCAGCACCCGCGCGATGTTGTTGTAGGCAAAGTGTCCGCGCCGGGCCCAGGTGTCGGCGGTGGTGCCGGCGCTGTGCGGGGAGAGCACCACGTTGGGCAGGCCGAGCAAGGGGTTGTTTGGCGCCACCGGTTCCTGCTCGAACACATCCAGGCCGGCACCAGCGAGCTTACCGGTGCTCAGCGCCTGCAGCAGCGCCGCTTCGTCGACCAGCGCGCCGCGGCCGGTGTTGATGAGCAGGGCGCTGCTCTTCATGCGCGCCAGGGCTGCGGCATCGATCAGGTGGGAGCCGTCGGCTGAGCCCGGCGCGTGCAGGCTGAGCACATCGACACTGGCCAGCAGTTCATCAAGCGGCGCGTAACGCACGCCCAGTTCCTGCTCAAGCGCTTGCGGCAGACGGTTTCGGTTGCAGTACATCACCTGTGCATCGAAAGCCTGCAGCCGGCGCGCCACCTGCCGGCCGATGTCGCCCAGACCGACGATACCCACCACCTTGCCTGCCATCTCGAAGGTGTTCAGGCCAGTGATGCCCGTCTGCCAGCGGCCGGCGCGCACATCTCGGTCGGTTTCGAACAGACGTCGGTAGAGCGCCAGGATCATCAGTACGGTCTGGTCGGCCACCGCCCGCGCATTGGCCCCGCCATTGCGGGCGCAGGCCACGCCCAGCTCGCGCAGTAAGTCCAGCGGTATGCCGTCGTAGCCCGAAGCGAGCAGCTGCACCATGCGCAGCCGCTGGGCCGCGCGCATTACGCTCTCGGGCAGGGGCGCGCGGTAGAGCATGACAAAGTCAGCCTGCGCCACCTGCCGGGCCTGCTCGGCCTCGCTCTGGCTGCGGTGCACAAGCACCGTATCAATGCCGGCGGGCGCCGTAGCGGCAATCAGCTCGGCCAAGGCCCGGTCCAGGCCATGCAAGAAAACAAGGCGGGTCATGCCAGTGGCCTTTTCATGCGGTGGGCGCCTGGTGCCCTAGCCGCCGCTGTGCGCCAACACATGCTCGGCCATCTGCGCGCGGGTGGTGATCCAGGCGCCGCTCTTGACCGCCTCGGCCATGATCTGCGCATAGAAGTAAGCACCGCGCGGCCGGCCAAAAATATGCGCGTGGTTGGTCACGTCAATCACGCAGGTCTGACCGTGGTCCGCGGCCACCTCCAGGTTCTGAATGAAGGAGTCCAGCATCTGCCGCGGCGGCGCGCCGTATTTCATGAAGGGCATGTCGTTGACGTCCGTGCCCAGGGGAATGGCCACGATGCGGTGACCGCTGATGGTCTGCACATAGGGCAGGTCGTCGTCAAACACATCGCCGTACCAGAGGAAGCCGGCCTCGGCCAGCAGGCGCGCGGTGTTGGCGCTGGGCGTGCCGCGCGGGCTGAGCCAGCCGCGTATCGCCTGGCCGCTGACGTTTTGCAGCAGGTCCTGGCAGCGCGTGATGTTGGCCCGCTCGGCCGCCTCGTCCATCAGCACCGGGATCACGTCCATGGCGTAGGAGTGCGACAAGATTTCATGGCCGGCTTCGGCCACCGCTCGCACCGCCTCGGGCGCACGCTCGGCGATCACGCCGTTGATCATCACGCTCGAATGGATGCCGTGCTTGGCAAAGGCGTCCAGCAGGCGGTAGATGCCCTTCTTGTAACCATAGGAGGCCCAGGAAATCGCCATGTTATCGAGTACGCCCGCAGGCAGCGGATTGCCCATGGGGCTGATGCCCGGCGCCTTGCCGTCGGACCAGGCTTCCAGGCAGGTGTTGAAAAGCACGGCCACACGTTTGCCGCCGGGCCACAGTAGTTCTTTGCTCATGATTGCTCCTGTTGAAAAAAGTGGGGTGTCAATCGGCCAACTTGATGCCGGACCTTTGAATCAGCTCGCCCCACTTGGCTGATTCCTGCTTCATGAACTGGGTGAAGTCGCGGGAATTGGAGCCGACGATCTCAAAGCCTTGCTGTTCGACCGAGGCGCGGATGCCCGGATCGGCCAGGCTGGCATTGACTGCGCGCTGCAACTCGGCGATGACAGCAGCGGGCGTAGCTGCTGGTGCGACGATGCCGGTCCAGCCTTCGACCACCACCTGCGGCAGCCCGGCCTCGATGAGCGTGGGCACCTCGGGGAAGGCGGCCGAGCGTTTGCGCGAGGCAACGGCCAGCAAGGTCAATCGGCCGCCGCGCACATAGCTGATGGCCGAGGGCACCGGGGCGAACATCAGGTCGGTCTGGCCGCCCATCACATCGAGCAGGCCCGGGGTGTCGCCCTTGTTGGGAATGTGGGTCATCTTGATGCCCGCCTGCGCGGCGAACAATTCGCCGGCCAGGTGGCCCAGGTTGCCCACCCCGGCCGAGCTGTAGTTCAGGCCATTGGGCTGGCGCTTGGCATAGGCCACCAACTCGGCCACCGACTTGACCGGCAGCTTGGGGTTGATGTGCAGGCCGAAGATGATGGAGGTGGTCTGCGTCACGCCGACCAGATCCTCCAGCGGCTTGAAGGGCATGTTCTTGTAGACATAGGGATTGACCGTCATCACGCTGGGCACCGCCAGGCCCAGGGTATAGCCGTCGGGCGCCGCCTTGGCCACCAGGTCCATGCCCAGATTGCCATTGGCCCCGGGCTTGTTGTCGACCACCACCGCGCTCTTGAAACTCTCGGCCATTTTGGTCGCCACGCTGCGCGCCAGCGCGTCGGCCGAAGAGCCGGGGGCCTGGGCCACCACCAGCCGTATGCTGCGGGCCGGAAAGTTTTGCGCCATTGCCGCGTAGCCGGTCAGGGCAGCGCACAGCACGACCGCAGTGCGCGCCGCCTGCCGGCGGCCCATCGGTGAAAAAAGCTTCATCGTTGTCTCCAGGTTTGTGTTTACCGTTAAAAAATCATGTTCTGGCCGGCCTCAAGCCCGGCGCACCACCACCTCGGGGTTGGCCAGGCGCAGCGCCCCCCCGGTGGCAAACAGGCGGACCTGCTCGAAGGCCTCGCCGAAATACAGCTCGAAGGTCTCGCGATCGGCCCAGCCCAGGTGCGGCATACAGACCACGTTGTCCATCTTGAGCAGCGGGTGCTCGCCGTTCATGATGGGCTCGTTCTCATAGACGTCGACCGCAGCAAAGCCGGGCCGGCCGGCCAGCAGGGCTTGCTCGAGCGCGTCGGACTCGACCAGCTCGGCCCGCGCGGTGTTGACGAACAGGGCTGAAGGCTTCATCAGGTCCAGGTCGGCCCGGGTGACGGCGCGCGCCGAGCGGTCCGAGTAGCGCAGGTGAATGCTCAGCACATCGGCGCGGGCAAACAGGTCCTGTTTGCTCAGTGCCATCTCGTAGCCCTGCTCCTGGGCACGTTGCGCAGAGCCTTCGCCGCCCCAGACCAGGATCTTCATGCCCAGGGCCGCGCAGGCGCGCGCCACGCGGGTACCGATCACCCCCAGGCCGTAGATGCCCAGGGTAGAGCCGTCGAGCCGACTGGAAAAAGTCGCGGGCCACTGACCGGCCCGCATGCGATTGGCTTCAAACACCACCTGGCGGCGCGAGGCCAGGATCAGCGCGACGGTCAGCTCGGCCGGCGCGATCGGCGAGGCGAACACGCCATGCGTGACCGCCACGCCATGCCGGGTGCAGGCTGGGTAGTCGATGTAGCGGCTGTGGCGGCCGACCAGGGCCACCTGCTTGAGGCGGGGCAGCGCCGCCAGCAGCTCGGCGTCCACATAGGCGCGCTCGCGCACCACCACCAGCACATCGGCATCGCGCAGCCTCTCGATATAGGCCGCTCGGTTCTCTGGCGGTGTCTGGTGGATGGTGACCGAGTGGCCTTCGAGCAGAGAAAAGCAGTCGAGCTGACGCAGGCAGTTCTGGTAGTCGTCGGCAATCACAATATTCATGGAGATCCCTTCTTCCTTCTCGTCTTTCTTGTGTCTCAAGTGCCCCAGGCCTGGACCGGGGCTGCAGCGGGCTCGCCCTGCGCGGCAGACCGGCCGGCGTGATCGGGCTCGGGTCCCAAGGTGTAGCGCACGCTGAACTTGCCGGCATAGTAGGTGCGGCCGTGCAGCAGGGCGCGGCCCTTGGTGTCAAAAATAGTGTGCTCGCGCACCAGCAGGGCTGCGCCCTTGGCCGCACCAAGAATGCGCGCCTGCTCGGCGCTGGCCACGCTGGCGCTGACCGCGTTTTCCATGCGCCCGATCTGCAGGCCCAAGCCTTCGCGCAGGACCTGTTGCACGCTGCGCTGCTCCAGCCAGCGCACGTCGATGCCGCGCGCCAGCGATTCAGGCAGATGCCGCACCTCGAGCGCGACCTTGCGCCCACCGACAAAGCGCAAGCGCTCCAGCCGCCAGAGCGTGGCCGCTTGCAAGCCCAGGGCCAGGCTCAGCTCCGGCGTGGCCGACTCCGATTCGAAGGCCAGCAATTCGTATTGCAGCGATTCGCCGGCAGCGATCATGTGGTCTTCGAAGGACTCGAGCAAATTGGTGTCCACCCGGTCGTCGATGCGCGGGCTGCTGACAAAAGTACCACTGCCCGCGCGCCGGGCGATCAGGCCCTCGAACCCCAGCTGCTGCAGGGCCCGGGCCACCGTGGCACGGGTGGTGCCAAAGCGCTCG
>CANHGF010000017.1 GCA_947460065.1 Comamonadaceae bacterium | reverse complement strand
GCCTGCGCGGACCGTTTTTTGTGCTGGTGATGCTGGCCTTTGGTGAGATCGTGCGGCTGATCCTTGCTAACTGGCAGGACATGACCGGCGGCCCGATCGGACTGCGACAGATCCAGCCGCCCGAGTCCGTGCTGGGCCTGAGCTTTGACACCAAGCTGAGTTTTTTCTATCTGGCGCTGCTGGTGCTGGCCCTGTCCACCCTGGCGCTGATCGCACTGGTGCGTTCGCGCACCGGGCGCATGTTCGTGGCCATGCGCGAAGACGAAACTCTGGCCGAATTCGTGGGCGTGGGCCTGAGCCGCCACAAGCTGATCGCACTGTGCATCAGCGCCTTCATCGCCGGCCTGGGCGGGCTGCTGATGGGCCCCTTCTTGACGGTGCTGGCGCCCAACCAATTTTCCATTTTCGCCTCGGTCGACATGGTCGTGATGGTCATCGTCGGTGGCATAGGCACGCTGGCCGGCCCGCTGCTGGGCGCGATCTTCCTGATTTATGTGCCGGAACTGCTCAGCTTTGCCCGCGAGATGCGGCCCATCATGATGGGCGTGCTGCTGATCGTGGTCACCCTGTTCCTGCCCGGCGGCCTGATCGGCGGCCTGCTGCCGCTGCTGCGCCGCCTGAGTGGCCGTGGCACTGCGCGCAAGGAGGCTAGGCATGACTGACAAAGGCGCTCCCTTCCTGGAGGTCCAAGGCCTGACCCGCCGATTTCATGGGGTGGTCGCGGTCAACGATGTGTCCTTTCAGGTTCATCGCTCTGAGATCGTTGGCCTGATTGGCCCCAACGGCGCCGGCAAAACCACCACCTTCAACCTGATTTCAGGTCGCTTCCCGAGCAATGCGGGCACGGTCAGACTCAAGGGCCAGTTGCTCACCGGCCTGCGGCCCGATCAGATAGCCGCCTGCGGCATCGCCCGCACCTTTCAGGGGGCCCGAGTCTTCCCTAAGCTCAGCGTGGCGGCCAATGTAGAGGTCGGCGCCATGGCTCTGGCGCCACTGGGCCTGTGGTCTGACTGGGTGGGCGGCAGCAAAGCCCGTGCTGTGCAAGAGCAGGCCCGAGAGCGCAGTGCCGAGGTGTTAACCTGGACCGGCCTGGCCGACTTGGCCGAGGAAACCGCAGGCTCGCTGTCTTATGCCCATCAGAGCTTGCTGGGCATTGCCATCGCGCTGGCGCTCAAGCCGCAACTGCTGCTGCTCGACGAGCCCTTTGCCGGCATGAACATCACCGAGACGCAGCGCGCAGCCAATATGGTCAGGCGCATCCGCGACGCCGGCATCACCGTGGTGCTGGTCGAGCACGACGTGCCCTCAGTCATGCGCATCTGCGACCGCATCGTGGTGCTGGACCAAGGCAGCAAGATCGCCGAAGGAACGCCGCAGGAGGTACGCGCCCATGAGCGCGTCATTCAGGCTTATTTGGGGGTCGAGGACGATGCTTGAAGTCCAGGGACTCAAGGTCAGCTACGCCGCGGTCGAGGCCCTGCACGGCGTCAGCGTGTCGGTGTCGCAAGGTGAGATCGTCACCATCATCGGTGCCAACGGCGCCGGCAAATCGACCTTGCTGCGCACCATCTGCGGCGTGCTGCGGCCCAGCGCCGGCCGCATCGAGCTGATGGGACAGGATGTGACCCGCGACTCTTCCCCCGAAATGATCCGCCGGGGCGTGGCCCTGGTGCCCGAAGGCCGCCATGTGTTTCCAGAACTGACGGTGCGCGAAAACCTCGATCTGGGCGCCTACTACCGCCGCGACACGGTGCAAATGCGGCAGGACCTGGAGCGGGTGCTCGAACTCTTTCCCATTTTGCGTGAACGGCTGTCGCAAAACGGCGGCCTGCTCAGTGGCGGCCAGCAACAGATGCTGGCCCTGGGCCGGGCGCTGATGAGCCGACCGAAGCTGCTGCTGCTCGACGAGCCCTCGCTGGGGCTGGCGCCGACCATCGTGCAGCAGCTCGGGCGCATCATTCGCTCGCTCAACCAGGACGGCACCACCATCTTGCTGGTTGAACAAAACGCCCGCATGGCCCTTAAGCTGGCCCATCGGGCCTATGTGATGGCCACCGGTCAGGTGGTGCGCCAGGGCAGCGGACAAGAATTACTCAATGACATGGCGGTACGTGACATGTACCTGGGAGAGGCGAGCACATGAGCAACCGGGCCGATGCCTTGTACCGGGCGGCGACAGAATATGGCGGCAAGGCGGCTGTGGTTTTCGAAGGCAAGACCTGGACCTTCTCCGACCTGCTGGCGCGCAGCCAAAGCTATGCGGCAGGTCTTCAACGCTCGGGCTTTGAGCGCGGCGACAAACTCGGCCTGATGCTGGCCAGCCGGCCCGACTTCATCGCGCTGCAGTACGCGGTCTTCATTCTGGGCGGAACCATCTTACCGCTCAATGTGTTCTATCAGGGGCACGAGATCGAGCATGCGCTGTCGGTCTGCGAGGCCGATCATCTGGTGCTCGACAGCGAATTCGCGCAGCGCCTGAAATCCGACATCGGCCTGCGCTGCCCCACGCTGCGCCAGATCCGGGTCTTCGGTACGATCATGCCAGCCGAGCAGGCCCTGCTCAAGCCGGCCGAAGAGCTGCTGGGCAGCGCCGATCAAGCACCGCCCCCCGAGGACCTGCCCGCCGATGCGGTGCCGATGATGCTCTACACCAGCGCCACCACCGGCAAGGCCAAGGGCGTGATGCTGACTGTGGGCAATCTGCAGGCCAACTACGATGCATCGCCATCCTGGCTCTTGCTTAGCCATGACGATGTGCTGCTGTGCCCGCTGCCTCTGTACAACACCTTCGCGCTGAACCAGTGCATCAATGCCAGCATCAGTTTGGCCGCCACCATGGTGATGCTGCCGCGCTTTGACCCGCTGGCCTGCATGCAGGCCATTGCCCGCTACCGCTGCACCTTCTTCCCGGCAGTGCCCACCATGCTGCAGCGGGTGCTCTACCACCCTGAGGTGGAGAACTACGACCTGAGCAGCCTGCGCCGCTTTTGTGTGGGCGCAGCGCCTGTACCAGCGCCGCTGCTGGCGCGCCTGCATGAACGAATAGGCACGCAAGCAAGGGTGCTCACCGGCTACGGACTGACCGAGGCGACCGCCATTGTGGCCACCCACGAGGTCAAGGCCGGCCCGGACGGCGAGCTGATCCGCGCCAAGTCCATCGGCCTGCCGCTGCCCGGCATCGAGATGGCCATCTGGGACGAAAGCTGCGAGCCGGTGCCCGACGGCACCGTGGGCGAGATCTGTGTCAAGGGCCCTTGTGTGATGAAGGGCTACTACAAGATGCCCGAAGCCAGCGCCGAAGCGCTGGTGCGGGGCTGGCTGCGCACCGGCGACCTCGGCACCCGCGACAGCGATGGCTACTACGCCATCGTCGACCGCAAGAAAGACCTCATCATTCGCGGCGGCCAGAACATCTACCCGGCCGACATCGAGGAGGCCCTGTACCGCCACCCGGCGGTAGCCGAAGCGGCGGTGGTGGCCCGGCCCGACGAATCGCTGGGCGAGGTACCCACCGCCTTCGTTGCACTCAAGCCCGGCGCCCAGGCCGATAGCGCGAGCCTGCTGGCCCACTGCAAGGCCGATCTGGCTTATTTCAAAGTGCCCGATGCAGTTGCCATCTTGCCCGAGCTACCCAAGGGCCCGACCGGAAAAATTCTCAGGCGCGAGTTGCGCCAGTTTCTCAGCAAGCCAACTACCTAAAAGGAGATTCACATCATGCGCAAATCTAACCCCGTCAATCTGAGCCGACGCCTGGCTGTTGCCAGCGCCACCCTGGCCCTGTGCCTTTCAGCGCCCATGGCCCTGGCCCAAGGGGCCAAGGTACTCAAAATCGGCTCTATCCTCTCGCTGACCGGGCCGAACGCCTCCATCGGCAAGGAAGGTGTGGTCGGGCTCGAATACGCGGTCAAGCAGGTCAACGCGGCCGGCGGCCTCAAGGTCGGTGGCGACACCTACACCTTACAGTTGGTCAATATTGACGACGAGTCCAAGGTCGAGCGAGCAGTGGCCGCTGCTGAGCGCTTGGTCACCGCCGAGAAGGTCTCGGTGGTCTTTACTACCCCGGCCAGCACCACCACCTTGGCGGTGCTGCCCACCCTGGAGAAGAACAAGACCCTGGCCATGAGCTTTGTTGCTTCGGCGCCGGCGGTGATCTCGCCCGAACTGAGCTACAGCTTTCGCACCACCCTGACCTCGATCAACAACGTCAACCCCTCGGTCGACTTCCTGGTGAAAGAAAAAGGCGTCAAAACCATCGCCTACCTGGGCCGCAACGACGACTGGGGCCGCGCCTCCGGCAAAGCCATCGTTGCACGCGCCACCAGCCTGGGTGCCAAGGTGGTGGTCGAGGAATACTTTGACACGGGAGCCACCGACTTCTCCAGCTTGCTGACCAAGGTACGTGCCGCCAATCCCGACGCCGTCATGGGCGCGGCCTTCATCGAAGACGGCGTCTCGCTGATCAAGCAGTACCGTGAGTTGCGCCTGCGACCGATCTTCCTGAGCCCCTCGACCATCTGGTCCTCGCCGACCTTCATCAAGAGCGCAGGCAAAAACGTCGAAGGTGTGTTTGTGGCTACCGGCTCGACCACCTCGGACACGCCCGAGCTGCGCGCCTTCTCGGCACAGTTCGAACAGGCCAACAAGCGCAAGCCCCTGCCCTTTGAAACCACCGGCTATGACAGCGCCATGGTGGTGTTTGAGGCCATGAAAAAAGCCGGCACCATCGACTCGACCAAGGTGCGCGACACCCTGCACAACATGGAGCACAAGGGCGTGCTGCAGACCTACAAGTTCAGCGGCACCAACCAGTCCGAAGTGGTCATCAACATCAATGAGATCAAGGACGCTCAGGTGCTGATGCGCAGCTCGATCATCACCCGCTAAGCCTGCCACCTCCAGCGCACCATGGGCTATCAAACGCTGCTGCTCGATATCCATCAGTCCGTCGCCACGGTCACGCTCAACCGTGCCGACAGGCTCAATGCCTTTAGCAGCGGCATGCAAAGCGAGCTTGCCCAACTGATCGGCGAGCTCGCGCGCGATGCCCAGGTGCGCGCGGTGGTGCTGACCGGTGCCGGCCGCGCTTTTTGCGCCGGTGGCGATATGGGCGAGATGGCCGGGGCCTTTGAGTCATCGCCGCTGGTCGACCGCAACAAGCTGCGGCGCATGCTACACGAGGTGTTCATGCCGCTGGTGCGGCTGGAAAAGCCGGTGGTCGCTGCGGTCAACGGCGCTGCGGTCGGCTCGGGCATGAACCTGGCCCTGGCCGCCGACTTCGTGATTGCAGCGCAAGAGGCCAAGATGAGCCAAGCCTTCATCAAGGTGGGGCTGGTGCCCGATACCGGCGGCCTCTATCTATTAAGTCGGCTGGTCGGTTTAGGCCGGGCCAAGGATCTGTGCTTGACCGGCCGCATGGTCAGCGCGCAGGAGGCTCTGGCCATGGGGCTGGTGCACCAGGTGGTGCCGGCTGCCGAGCTGATGGATGCGGCCCGCGCCCTCGCGCTCGAATTGGCCCAGGGGCCGACGGCGGCGATCGGGCTGACCAAAACGCTGCTCAATATGGCGCCCAACGCGAGCCTGGAGCAGCTGGCCGAATTCGAGGCCTATGCATTGGCCGTCACCCTCTCCACCGATGATCACCGGGAAGGCGTGCAAGCCTTCCGGGAAAAGCGCCCTGCGCGATTCAGCGGCAAATAGCCCGCGCCCCTTATGAACCTCAAAGACTCCCCCGAACAGCAAGCCTTCAGGGCCGAAATCCGTCAGTGGCTGAAGGCCAACCTGCCGCCCGGTTGGGGTCAGACGGTGTTCGAGCCCACCGACGAAGACGAGCGTGCCGCACTGCGACTGCAGTGGGAGAAAAAGCTCTACCAAGGCGGCTGGTCAGGCATCACCTGGCCCAAGCAATACGGCGGCCGCGGTGCCAGCCCGATTGAAAACGCGATCTTCCTGGAGGAGATGGCGCGCGCCGACGCGCCCGATGGCATGAATATCATCGGCCGCAACCTCACTGGCCCAACCCTGATGACCCACGGCAGCCCGGCGCAAAAAGAGCGCTTCCTGCCCCCCATCCTGCGCGGGGAAGAGGTCTGGTGCCAGGGCTTTTCTGAGCCGGGCTCGGGCTCCGACCTGGCCTCGGTGCGCTGCAAGGCGGTGCGTGAGGGCGACGAGTTTGTGGTCACTGGCCAAAAAATCTGGACCAGCTTCGCCCAATACTCCAACTGGTGTTTCATGCTGGTGCGCACCGACCCGGACGCAGTCAAACACAGGGGCCTGAGCTTTTTGCTGGTCGATATGCGCAGCCCCGGCATCACCATCCGCCCGCTGGTGCAGATCACCGGCGAGACCGAATTCAATGAGGTGTTTTTTGACGAGGTCCGGGTGCCGGTGGCCAATTTGGTGGGTGAGCTCAACCAGGGCTGGCGCATCGCCATGACCACCTTGGCGTTCGAGCGCGGCCCAGAGGAAGCCCTGCCCCGCCAGGTGCGCTTCGTGCGGGAGTTTGAGCGTCTGCTGGCGCTGGCCAAGACGGTCCAAAGCGGCGGCAAACCCATCAGCCAGGACCCGGTGATGCGCCAGAAGCTGGCCAGCGCGCACATTGATCTCGAGATCATGCGCCTCAACGGTCTGCGCGGCTTGACTCGCCTGGCCCGTGGCGATGAACTGGGTGTCGAGTCATCGTTTACCAAGCTCTACTGGAGCCACATGTACCAACGCATGACCGAAATCGCGATGGAGGTCGGTGGTTCGGCCGGGGTGCTGTCGGCCGCCGACGCTCAAGCGCCCGCGCAGGGACACTTCTCACACCGCTTCCTGGCATCGCGCGCCATGACCATTTACTCGGGCACCTCCGAGATCCAGCGCAACCTCGTCGCCGAGCGGGTGCTGGGTCTGCCCAAATAAGGCCAGCCATCATGGATTTCGATTTCAACACCGACCAATACATGCTGCGCGACAGCGTGCGGCGCTTTCTGGACGACCATGCGGGGCCGGCCCAGGTGCGCGCCAGCGCAGGCGCATTTGATGAGCGCCTGTGGCAAGGCCTGTGCGAGCTGGGCCTGCCCAGCCTGCTGGTGCCTGAGGCCCAGGAAGGCACAGGCCTGGGCCTGCTCGACGCCGCTTTGCTCTGGGAAGACATGGGACGCAGCCTGCTTCCCGCGCCCCTGATCCAGACCATGGTGGTCAGCGACTCCCTGGCCCGAGGGGCCAGTGCCGAGCAAGCCGCGTTGTGGCTGCCTGCGCTGGCCAGCGGCCAGGCGCGTTGGACCTGGGCCCAGCAGGAGGCCGACCGCGACCCCAGCTCGCTGAAGCTGCAGGCCCGCCCCCATGCAGGTGGCTGGCAACTGCAAGGCCAAAAAATGCTCGTGCCCGCAGCCGCATCGGCCACCCACCTGCTGGTCTCGGCCCGCGGCAGCGACGGGCAGGCCGGCTTGTTTGTCTGCGAAGTCGGCGCTGCCGGCCTCACCATGGCGCCGCACCACTCGATCGACGATCACAGCGGACTGTGCCAGGTCAGCTTTGCCGACACGCCCGCGCAGCCGCTGGCCGGCGGCGCACAGGAGGTGGCACGGCTGCTCGATGTGAGCGCCCTGGCCGCCAGCCTGCAGATGGTGGGCGTGGCAGCGGCGGCGATGGATCTGGCCCTGGACTATGCCAAGCAGCGCACCCAGTTTGGCCAAGCCATCGGCGCCTTCCAGGCCATCAAACACAAGTTCGCCGACATGCTGGTCGCCCTTGAAGGCGCGCGCTCCTGTGCCTACCATGCGGCCTGGGCTCTGGCCGATGAGGACAGCAGCGCGCCGGTAGCCGTCTCCATGGCCAAGGCCGCCAGCGGCGATATGTGTCGGCTGGTCTGCAATGAATCGATGCAGATCCATGGCGGGGTGGGCTTTACCCACGACTTCAATGTGCACTGGTTCATGCGCCGCGGCAAATACTTGGAGCACGCCTTTGGCGACGCCAGCTGGCACCGCGAGCGGGTGGCCGCCAGCTTGCTGGACGAAGCCCAGACGGCTTGACGCACCATGCGCCTGATTGACAGCCAAATTCATCTGTGGACCGACCAAGCCGCTGCCAGCAAGATGCTGCAGCAGGCGATGTCGGCCGAAGAAATCATCGCCCAGATGGACGCCTGCGGCGTCTCGCGCACCTACCTGGTCCCCGGCCACAGCGGCGCCAATGAGCTGTGCGTGCAGGCGGCTCAGCAATGGCCTGATCGCTTCAAGGCCCTGGCCCTGCTGACCCTGGACAAACAGGCCAGCCGCGACATCGTCCAGCAATGGCGCCAAAGCGGCTTTATCGGCGCGCGGCTGACCTTTCCGCCCTACCGCGAGGTCTCCTGGCTCGACGACGGCACCGCCGACTGGTTCTGGCCCCTGGCCAACGAGCTGGGCTTGCCGGTGATGATGTGGGCGCCCAAGCGGGCAGCGACCATCGGCGAATTGGCCCAGCGTTATCCGCGCATCCGTTTCATCGTTGACCACATCAATCTGTTTGTGATGGACAAGGCCGAGGCGGTTGAGCGCGAGGTCAGCAGCGTGCTGCAGCTGTCCCATCTGCCCAATGTGGCGGTAAAGGTGTCGTCCCTGCCCGCCCATTCCAGCGAGCCCTTCCCCTACCGCGATATGCACAGCCACATCGAGCGGGTGGTCACCGCCTTTGGTGCCGACCGCGCCATGTGGGGTACCGACCTGACCCGCATGGCCTGCAGCTATCCGCAGGCCATTGCCATGTTCACCGAGCACCTGCCCTTTCTCAATGCCCAGCAGCTGCAAAGCGTGATGGCGGGCACGGCTGAGAACTGGCTGCCCTGGGGAGGCCAGTGACATGAAGGCTGGGCTGTTCACCCGATTCGGCGGGCCCGAGGTACTGCACCAGGCTGAGGTACCCACGCCCCGCTATCTGGCCGACCAGATGCTGGTGCGCACCCATGCCTGCGGCGTCTGTGGCCACGATCTGCTCAACCGCCAGGGTCACTTCCCAGGCACCCGTCTGCCCTGCGTGATGGGCCATGAGATTGCCGGTGTGGTCGAGGAAGTCGGCCCCCTGATCAAACAATTTGCGCCCGGCGACCGGGTGGCCCTGACCCAACGCATTTCCTGCGGCACCTGCCCGACCTGCCGCGCTGGCCGCGACAACCTGTGCCGCAGCGGGCCGGGCTTTTATGGCGAGGATATTTCCGGCGGCTACGGCCAGTTCGTCATCGCCAGCCCGCGCAACGCAGTGCGCCTGCCCGAGACCATCGACCTGAGCACCGGCGCCATCCTCAGCTGCGCCGTCGGCACCGGCTTTCACGCCCTCGGGCGGGCCCGGCTGCAGCCGGGCGACACCGTCCTGATCACCGCGGCCACCGGCGGCGTGGGCATCCACACGGTGGAGCTGGCAAAGCTCATGGGCTACAGGGTCGTGGCCATCACCAGCTCCGAGCACAAGAGCGAGCTGCTCAAGAATGCCGGCGCCGACCATGTGCTGAGCGGCAGCGACTTTCACAAGGGCGCCCGCGAGATCACCGAAGGCCGCGGCGTCGACGCGGTGATCGAAATCGCGGGTGCTCCCACCTTTGCCGCCAGCATGCGCAGCCTGAGCGCCGGCAGCCGGCTGGTGATGGTCGGCAATGTGCAGCCCGGCAACGTGCAACTCAACCCAGCCATTCCCATCTTGCGCGAGGTAGAAATTGTCGGCAGCGGCCACGCGCTGGTGGCCGACCTGCAACGCGTGATCGATCTGGTGGCGCGCGGGCAGATCAAACCGCGCATCGCCCACAGCCTGCCGATCGAGCAAGCTGCCGAGGCCCACAGCCTGCTGGCCCAAGGCAGCGCCGCCGGCCGGGTGGTGCTCACCCACCAGTGAGTTCGTTATGAGCGATTCCCAGCAAATCGGCAGCCTGCACCTGAGCGTGTCCGAGCAAGGCGTGGGCACAGTAGTGTTCTCACGCCGGCCGGTCAACAGTGTGTCGCTGTCGGTCTATGAAGACATCGGCCGGCTGGTCGAGCATGTGCAGCAAAGCGAGCAGATCCGCGTGCTCATTCTGACCGCGCCCGAGAGCAGCCGCGCCTGGTGCGGCGGCGCCGACCTCAAGGATTTTGTCGGCATGGATACGGCCAAGCGCAAGGAGCGTTACGCCTTCATCAATGAACGCCTGCCGGGCTTTTACCAACTCGATCGGCCAGTGATCGCCGCCATCAACGGCCATGCCATCGGCATCGGTTTCATCCTGGCCGGGCTGTGCGATCTGCGCATTGCATCGAACAAAGCGCTGTTCGCCTGCCCGGAAATCGACTACGGATTGGTCGCCGGCGGCGCGGGGCTGATGGCCCTGCTCAAAATGCCCGAGGCCAAGGTCAGAGAAATGCTCTATACCGGCCGCAAGTTCAGCGCCGGCGAGCTCGAGTCCACCGGTTTTTTCAACGCAGTGGTCGAGCCCGAGCAGGTCATGCCTCGTGCGCTGGATATGGCATCGCAAATTGCCAGCAAAAGCCTGCCGGCGCTGCGGGCCCGCAAAGCCGCCTGCATCGCCCTCGAAGGCAAGGGCTGGATGCAGGCTTATCTGGACGCCCAGGCCATGTCGGCCCAACTGGTGGCCAAGGCCGACAGCGCCGAGGGCGTGCGCGCCTTCCTTGAGCGGCGCCCGCCGCAATTGCAAGACCGCTGAGCCCATGCGTCCCGTCCGGCCAGCCCCCCACTGAAGGATCCCCATGGCCCTGGACGTCACCGGCAAGCTGAGCTACCCGCCCCCTCGGCCCGACTGGCTGGCTCGCGTACAGGAGGACATCCTGGCACCTGATCTGCCCATCGTCGATCCTCACCACCATATTTGGGCCCAGGACGGTCACCCCTACGGACTGCCTGAGCTGCGCAGCGATGTGTGCAGCGGCCACAAGGTGGTCGCCACCGTACTGGTGCAGGCCCACCACGCCTACCGCGACAGCGGCCCCGAGCATTTGCGCTGCGTGGGCGAGACCGAGCACATCGAGCAGATCGTCGCAGACCAAGGCCAGCCGGAGCCCTCACCCTATTTGTGCGCAGGCATCGTCGGCTATGCCGACATGCTGCTGGGCGACGCAGTCGAAGAGGTGCTGCAAGCACACCAGAGCGCCTCGCCGCAGCGCTTTCGTGGCGTGCGTCACAGTGTGGGCCGCGATCCACATTTTCCCGATGGCATCGTGCTGCGGCCGGCGCCGGCGCAGCTGCTGGGCGATGCGCGCTACCGCGCCGGCCTGCGCGCCGTCGCGCGCGCCGGCCTGAGTTACGACGCCATGCTCTACCACAGCCAGATTCCGGAGCTCACCGCGGTCGCGCGGGCCCTTCCCGAACTGCCCATCGTGCTCGACCACTTCGGTTGCATCATTGGCGTCGGCCCCTATGTGGGACGCGAGCAGGACACCTTTACCGCCTGGCGGCGCGATGTGCTGGAGCTGGCCCGCTGCCCGAATGTCAGCGTCAAACTTGGCGGCATGGGCATGGTGATCTGCGGCGCGCGGTTTCATGAGCAGGCTCTGCCGCCAGGCTCACAGGAACTGGCACGCCTGTGGCAGCCCTATGTGGACACCTGTATTGAAGCCTTCGGCGTACAGCGCTGCATGTTCGAGAGCAACTTCCCGGTCGACAAGGGCATGTTTTCTTATGTGGTGCTTTGGAATGCCTTCAAGCGCATGACAGCAGGCGCGAGTACAGCCGAAAAAGCTGCGCTGTTTGGCCGCAGCGCCGCCCGGTTTTACAGGCTGCCCGAGCCGGTACAGCGCCTGCTCGGCATGCCATCTCCCGCCTGATGGGGGCGCGCCCATCTTCCATTGCTTTTATCACCAGGAGTCATTCTTATGTCTACACGTCGCCGCTTCCTAACCCGTGGGCTGAGCGCCTGCGCACTGGCCGTTCCGGCCGTCCACGCCCAGAGCTTTCCGAGCAAGCCCATCACCCTGGTGGTGCCCTATGCAGCCGGCGGGCCCACCGATGTGGCCTCGCGCGTGCTGGCCGAACAGATGCAGGTGGCGCTTGGCGCCAATGTAGTGATCGAGAACCGACCGGGCGCAAGCACCATTTTGGGCGCGCAGCATGTGGCCGGTGCCGCACCCGATGGGCACACCCTGCTGATGGTGACCACCACCACCTTGTGCACCAACCCCCACCTGTACAAAAAGCTGCCCTACAAGATCGAGGACTTTGCGCCGATTGCGATGGCGGTCAAAGTGCCTTTAGGGGTGGCTGTGCGCAAATCGCTGCCGGTTAACAATATTGCCGAATTTCGCCAGTACGCTCTGGCGCAGGGCAAGAAGATGAACTACGGCTCGGCCGGCTCGGGTGCCAATTCGCAGCTGGTCAATGTGCTGATGAATCAGACCCTGGGCATAGACATGACCGAGGTGCCCTACAAGGGCACCGCGCCGGCCCTGGTCGATCTGGTGGGCGGCCATGTCGATGCCTTGGTCGATGCCATGGCCACGCTCGTTCCACTTCACCGTGATGGCAAGATCAAAATTTTGGCCAACTTCGACGATGTGCGCTCGCCGGTTGCGCCCGATGTTCCCACTTTCGTCGAACTGGGCTACCCCAAGCTGGTGGCCTTCACCTGGTTTGCGGTGGTGGCACCGGCCCGGGTGCCCGAGGCGGTGGTGGCGCGGCTTAACCGCGCCGTCATGACGGCCGTGATGGCCGCGCCCACCCAGCGCAAGTTCAATGAGCTCGGTTTCATCGCCCAGACCTCCAGCTCGCAGGATCTGGCCAACTACATCGTGTCTGAAAACAACCGCTGGGGGCCGCTGATCAAGAAGATGGGGATACAGCTGGACTGAGGCAAGCAAGCCCGCGCGCGGACTGCGATTCATTTTGTGGGAGCTGCCACCAACACAGCGACGCTACAAGCAGGTGTGGGAGCTGCCACCAACACAGCGACGCCACAAGCAGGTGTGGGAGCTGCGCCCTCGCAGCGATGCAGCGATGGATCACAAGCCCTATCGCGCCGGGGCGGCGCTCCCACAAGTCCCACCTAAGGCTGGGGCAAAGATGTGGGGACTGCCACCCACACAGCGAAGGCTTGGGCAGGTGTGGAGGCTCCCACAAACACAGCGAAGGTTCGGGCAGGTGTGGGAGCTGCGCCCTCGCAGCGATGCGGCGGTTCATCAAAAGCCGCATCGCGCCGGGGGCGGTGCTCCCACCAACGCGATGCAGCGATGGATCAGGCGGCGCTCTTGCCCTCAATCAACTCCCGCGCCAGCTGATTCAGGCGCGAGCCGCTGTGGCAGAGTGACTCGACCACACTGAAATGGTTCAGACCAGGCAAGGCCTCACACACCGGCACGACCTTTTTGCCCCAGGCCTTGCGCATCAGCTGCGTCTGGCGCAGGAATTCTGCACTCTCGTCTCCGCCGGCTACCGCGTACAGCGTGCCTGCCTGCGGTGCGGGCAAATTGACAGGACTCGCCCGGCGCACATCCTTGGGCGTCAAAAGCAGATCGGCAAAAAAGGGCGTCCGCGACAAGGGATCCAGATCATGCACCCCCGAAATCGACAAAGCCCGAGCGACCAGACCATCCGGCAAGGCCGGATCGAATTTGCGCCACTGGCAGCGCAGCATCATGGCTGACAGATGGCCGCCGGCTGAATGGCCGATCACGGTGATGCGCTTGGGATCGCCGTTGAAAGAAGCTGCGTTGCGCCAGACCCAGGCCAGGGCCTGCACCATCTGCATCGTGATCTGCGGGATGGTCACCGCTGGGCAGAGGGTGTAGCCAGGCACCACCACCGTGGCGCCCATCGCGTGCAGGGCCGGCGCCACAAAGGAATGGTCGGTCTTGGACAGCGCCCGCCAGTAACCGCCATGAATGAACACCACCACCGGCGCTCCGGGTTTGTCAGCCGGAAAAACATCCAGCCGCTCCCGCTCACCCGAACCATAGGGCAGGTCCAGCGTGCAAGCCATCTGGCCGCGGGCTTGGGCTGAATCGCGCACCCAGCCTTGGACATGTTGGGGAAAGGCCGGCACAAGTGCGCGGTTGTTGTACATCTGTTCGAGCCAGGCGGGGTCGTGTCGCGGCATGAAAACTCCTTGAATGAGCAGGCCGCGATCTTGGCACAAAGCCGGGCCGGGGTCACCGTTCGCCGCCCACCACGCCCAAAGTTGTATTCTGTATACAGAGTACACTCCAGCCCGACATGAGCAGTCTGATCCAACTGGAAACCGCACCCGACCTGGTCGAGAGGGTCTGGCGCGTCCTGCTGGACGCCATCTGCGAGGGCTCGCTGGCGCCGGGCGCGCGCATCATGCAAGAGGACGTGGCGGCGCAGCTGGCCGTCTCGCGCCAGCCGGTGCTGCAGGCGCTGCGCTTGCTCAAGAAAGACGGCTTTGTGCTGGACGCGCCCGGCCGAGGGGTGCTGGTGGCGCCGCTGGACGTGGTGCAGATCGAGCGTATCTACCAGGTGCGATCGACCCTCGATGCACTGGCCGCCCGCCTGGCGGCCGAGCACCGCTACAAGCTGCCCGCCGAGATCATCCGGCAGGGGCGCGAGGCGCTCAAGAGCGCTCAGATCAAGCCCATGCTCGAAGCCGACGCGCGCTTTCATGGCGCCATCTATGAAGCCAGCGGCAACCCCTTGATCGCCCAGAGCGCGCAACTTCACTGGGCCCACATCCGTCGGGCCATGGGAGCGGTGCTGCAGGTCTCGAGCATGCGCGCATCCATCTGGGACGAGCACGAGGCGATTGCCGGCGCGATTGCGGCCGGTCAGGCCGAGCGGGCCGAAACACTGATGCGCGAGCATGGTCAGGCGGCCGGCCGCAATCTGGCGCGGCTGCTCTCGCAAGCCCTTGGCAGTGTGCCTGCATAGAGCCCATACACGCGACAAGCCTGAGCCCGAACCACAAGCTTTAAATCACAAGGAGTACACACCATGCGACTGAGCCCCGAACAACTCGCTCAATTCGACAGCGAGGGTTATTTGTTTTTCCCCGGCCTGTTTTCGGCCGACGAAACCCGCAGCCTGACCGACGCGGTGCCCGAGCTCTACAGCCGCCGCGAGGCTTACAACGTGCGTGAGCGCGGCAGCGAAGCGGTCCGCACCAACTTCGCAGCCCAT